>JBEDGK010000255.1:0-2840 GCA_041174665.1 Pseudomonadota bacterium | reverse complement strand
ATCCACTCACGCTCATCTTCGCTGACGCGACAGCGCGGTCTTTTGTCTGATTTTTTACTAAAACGCACAAGTGAATCGACGAAACCATAGTTTTTTGCGCATTAACTACTAAATATACTGTGGGCCTGTTCGTTTTGCGCCCAATCATGGCCATTCAGGCAATCATTTTCGATGCGTACGGCACCTTGTTCGATGTCTATTCGATAGGTGTGCTCGCCGAGCGGCTGTTCCCCGGGGACGGCAAGGCGCTGGCCGAACTCTGGCGCGACAAGCAGATCGAATACACACGGCTGCGCACCTTGTCGAACACCTACAAACCATTCTGGGAAATCACGCAGGATGCGCTGATCTTCAGTTGCCGCAAGCTCGGGCTCGATCTCACGCTGGATGCGCAAAGCCAGATCATGGGCCAATACGCCGAGCTGCAAGCCTTCCCGGAAAGCGTGGCGACGCTGCACACACTGCGTGGTCAGGGAAAAAAACTGGCCATCCTCTCCAACGGTAATCCCGAGATGCTCGACGCCGTGGTGCAGGCAGCAGGCATGCAAACTTTGCTGAATGCGGTGCTGTCGGTACACGCCGTCAAAAAATTCAAGACAGCCCCTGAGGCTTACCAGCTTGGGCCTGACACGTTCGGGTTGTCGGCCAAGGACATGCTGTTCGTCTCCAGCAACGCATGGGATGTGTGTGGCGCGGCCTGGTTTGGCTATCAAACCTTTTGGGTGAACCGTGCGCATGCGCCGATGGAAGAACTGGGCGTCACACCCAGTGGCAGCGGAAGCACACTCAATGATTTATTGGACTTTGTGGAAACGGGCAAGCGGCAAATGCCGACGCCTGATGGATTCATTCAACCTAGCTGAAAGATTTTACTGATGACTACTCGTACGAATTGCCACGGACTTCAGGTCGATAGTGCGCTGCACCGTTTCATCGAGGATCAGGTATTGCCTGGCACGGGGATCAGCAGTGACAGCTTCTGGAAAGGTTTTTCACAGATAGTCCATGATCTCGCACCGAAGAATGCTGCGCTGCTCGCCGAGCGCGATCGCCTCCAAGTCGAGCTGGATCAATGGCATCGTGCGCATCCCGGCCCGATTGCCGATGTGGCCACCTATCGCGAGTTTCTCGAGTCCATCGGCTATCTGCAGCCCGTCCCCGCCGATGTCAAGGTAACGACGGAGAATGTCGATGCGGAGCTGGCGTCGACAGCTGGACCACAGCTCGTCGTGCCGGTTCTCAACGCGCGTTATGCACTCAATGCCGCGAATGCCCGTTGGGGCTCGCTCTATGACGCACTCTATGGCACCGATGTGATTCCCGAGGCCGAGGGTGCCACACGCGTGGGGGCCTATAACCCGGTGCGCGGCGCCAAGGTGATTGCTTTCGCACGTAACTTCCTCGATCAGTCAGCGCCGCTGAGCAAAGGGTCGCACGCTGACGCGACAGCGTATGCAGTGAATGGTGGCAAGCTGACGGTCACGCTGACAGATGGCAGCACCACAGGTCTCAAAGAAGAAGGAAAGTTTGCAGGTTACCAGGGTGATCCGGCATCACCTTCTTCGGTGCTGCTGAAAAATCATGGGCTGCATATTGATATCCGCATCGATCGCGCGGCACCGATCGGCAAAGACGATGCAGCAGGCATCACCGATGTGGTGCTCGAATCCGCACTGTCCACGATCCTCGATCTGGAGGATTCGGTCACCGTGGTTGATGGCGCAGATAAAGTCATCGCGTACGGCAACTGGCTTGGCATCTTGAAGGGCACGCTAGTCGAAACCGTCACCAAGGGAGGCAAGTCTTTCGATCGCACGCTCAACGCCGACCGTGAGTACCGGGACGTACATGGTCAGCCTTTCACGCTGCATGGACGCTCGCTGCTGTTTCTGCGGAATGTCGGTCATCTGATGACTAATCCGGCGATCCTGTTGGCCGATGGCCAAGAGATCCCCGAGGGCATCATGGATGCCGTCATCACCACGACCATCGCTCTGCATGACCTCCAGCGTCCGTCCAGCCAAAAGATTGGCAATACGCGCACCGGCTCGGTGTACATCGTCAAGCCCAAGATGCATGGCCCCAAAGAAGTCGCGTTCGCGGCCGAGCTGTTTTCGCGTGTCGAGGCGATTTTGGGGCTGAAAGAAAACACGGTAAAGCTGGGCATCATGGATGAGGAACGCCGAACATCGACCAATCTGAAAGCCTGCCTGAAAGAAGCATCGGCACGCGTTGCGTTCATCAACACGGGCTTTCTCGACCGGACCGGTGACGAGATGCACTCGTCGATGACAGGTGGTGCCATGCTGCGCAAGGGCGACATGAAAACGTCGACGTGGCTGACAGCCTATGAGCGTAGCAATGTACTGAACGGCCTCTCCTCGGGCATGCGTGGCCGCGGGCAGATCGGCAAGGGTATGTGGGCGATGCCTGATCTGATGGCGGCCATGCTGGAGCAAAAGATCGGTCATCCGAAAGCGGGCGCCAATACCGCATGGGTACCCTCTCCTACCGCCGCGACTTTGCATGCGCTGCATTATCATCAGGTCGATGTCTCAGCGGTCCAGCAAGATCTGGAAAAAATCGATGCTGCTTCGGAACTAAAGAAGCTGCGCGATGAATTACTGATGATCCCCGTTGCCGCCAAGCCTAGCTGGTCTGCTACCGATATTCAGCAAGAGCTGGATAACAATGCACAAGGCATTCTGGGGTATGTGGTGCGCTGGGTCGAGCAGGGCGTGGGCTGTTCGAAAGTGCCGGATATTCACAACGTCGGCTTGATGGAAGACCGGGCAACGCTGCGCATCTCCAGCCAGCACATTGCGAACTGGCTGTTGCAT
>JBEDGK010000254.1:0-7309 GCA_041174665.1 Pseudomonadota bacterium | reverse complement strand
GAATAATCCGCTGCTGGTCGGCGAAGCCGGCGTTGGCAAGACCGCGATTGCCGAAGGCCTTGCATGGCGAGTAACGCAAGGCGATGTGCCTGAGATTCTCCAAAACGCTGTCGTGTATTCGCTCGACATGGGCGCGCTGCTTGCGGGTACCAAGTACCGTGGCGATTTCGAGCAGCGCTTGAAGGCCGTGCTCAAACAGATGAAAGCCAATCCGAACGGCATTCTCTTCATCGACGAGATTCACACCATCATCGGCGCAGGCTCGGCATCGGGCGGTACGCTGGATGCGTCCAATCTACTCAAGCCTGCGCTATCCAGTGGCCAGCTCAAGTGCATTGGAGCGACCACCTTTACTGAGTTCCGTGGCGTATTCGAGAAAGACCACGCGCTATCACGCCGTTTCCAGAAGATTGATGTCAACGAGCCGACGGTCGAGCAGACCATTCAGATCTTGCGCGGTTTGAAGTCGCGCTTTGAAGAGCACCACGGAGTCAAATATTCGGCACTGGCGCTGACAACTGCGGCTGAACTGTCCGCACGCTTCATTAATGATCGTCACCTGCCCGACAAGGCAATCGACGTAATCGATGAGGCAGGCGCGGCGCAGCGCATACTGCCAAAGTCCAAGCAAAAGAAAACCATCGGAAAGCCCGAGATCGAAGACATCGTATCGAAGATCGCGCGCATCCCTCCGGCGTCGGTCAATCAGGATGATCGTAGCAAGTTACAAACTATCGATCGCGATCTGAAGAATGTTGTGTTCGGTCAGGATCCGGCCATCGAGGCACTGGCCTCGGCAATCAAGATGGCACGTGCTGGTCTGGGCAAGACCGACAAGCCCATTGGATCCTTCCTGTTTTCCGGCCCGACCGGTGTCGGCAAGACCGAAGTCGCCAAGCAGCTTGCGTTCATATTGGGTATTGAGCTGATCCGCTTCGACATGTCCGAGTACATGGAGCGTCACGCGGTCAGTCGTCTGATAGGCGCACCCCCCGGCTACGTTGGGTTCGATCAGGGCGGTCTGCTGACCGAGGCGATCACCAAGAAACCGCATGCGGTGTTGCTGCTTGATGAGATCGAGAAGGCACATCCGGATGTGTTCAACATCCTGCTGCAGGTGATGGATCATGGCACGCTGACCGACAACAACGGTCGCAAGGCGGATTTCCGCAACGTGATCATTATCATGACCACCAATGCGGGCGCGGAAAGCTTGCAAAAACGCACGATGGGCTTCATGGACACCAAGCAGGCGGGTGATGAAATGGCCGACATCAAGCGCATGTTCACGCCGGAGTTCCGTAACCGTCTGGATGCGATTATCAGCTTCAAGGCGCTCGATGAGGAAATCATCCTGCGCGTGGTCGACAAGTTCCTGATGCAGCTAGAAGAGCAGCTGCATGAGAAGAAGGTCGAGGCAATCTTCAGCGATGGCCTGCGCAAGTTCCTCGGCGAGAAGGGTTTCGATCCTATGATGGGTGCGCGTCCGATGTCGCGTCTGATTCAAGACATGATCCGCAAGGCGCTGGCCGACGAACTACTGTTCGGCAAACTGGTGTCCGGCGGCCGTGTCACCGTGGATCTCGACGACGACGACAATATCAAGCTCGAATTTGTCGAAGACGATACGCCGCCGCCGGCAGCGCCACAGGAAACGGCGGAAGTTGAGTAATTGCTCCGTAGCAGGCCAATAACAAAACCCCTGTCCTCGGACAGGGGTTTTTGTTTTTCAGGAGGTCTTTTTCAAAGGTTTCAAAGGAAAGTTTCAAAGGGGCACTAGTTTCAAAGGGACACTCACTTTGATTACATGATGACTTTTTAGAGGAAAGTGAGTGTCCCTTTGTAGGGAAAGTGAGTGTCCCTTTGTAAGGGGGTCAGGGAACGAGTGGTCTTTTCGCTGCCTGCTTTTGACGAATGTCTTTGACCGCGGCTTGCGCCAGGCTGCGTCGCTCTTCGGTCCAGGGGTGGAGCGCGTTATAGCCATTGCTCTGGTTTGCTGGAGCGATCTCTGCCAATTTTTGCGACAGTTTCGATAAGTTCGACGGATCGTAACCAGCGCGTGCGAGCATGAATATCGCTAGCCGGTCGGCCTCCTGATCCTTCTTGTCGGGCAGGGGTTTGATGCCACTGCTTCCGGTATAGCTGGCTGGTTCAGGCTTGAGAGCCAACAGGCTATCAATGACACCAGCGACCGTGGCTGCCTGCTGCAATTGCCGAGCATGCTGCAGCACATTATGTGCAAGCTCACGAGCGATGATCACCGCCACATCGTCATCAGCGGGTAATGCATCGAGCAGTCCGCGTGTGAGCATGATGCGCCGGCCATCCGCGTACGCATTCACATTCGGCGAATTGCCGATATCGATCGCGAAAGCGCAAGCCAGCGTCAGCGGGATTTGAAGGTCGAGCGCTTGCCCGCGACGCAGTACCCGGACACGAATATCCGTGAGGTTCTTCAGCACGGGGGCCAGCAGCTTCGCTGTTTCGCTCTCGGCCTGCGGACCTTCCGGTATCGGGATGTCTTGTATCGTCTGCAGAATATCGCCAGGCAACATACCGGCCTTTTGAGCACCGCTGCCCTCAAGCACCTGCATCACTTGCAGCCGCTCGTCGAGTGCCAGCGACTTGCGCGCGGAACCGGACAGCTCTGATGGATACGAGTACACATTTTTTGCGGTGAAGCCCAGCAGCGGCCTGGCCTGAGTCCGGCAGAGCACTGCGTTTTTGGTGATCAGAGGTGCGGCTATGCGGTAAACCCGCGCCTGTCGCGTCATGAGTGTTTCCAGCGCAGTATCCTGTGCAGGCGTCGCTTGCGCAGGAGCCTTGGAGGCTGCAGTCGTTGAGGCGGTGGTCGGTGAGGCGGTGGTCGGTGAGGCGGTGGTCGTTGAGGCGGTGGTCGGTGAGTTTGTAACGGACGGGGAGCTTGTGAAGAGAGGGGATGTGCTGCAGGCGCTCAGCAGCATCGCTGCAAGCGGACTGAAGATGACGAGCGTGCGATGCATTTTGCGTAGGTTATTTTTTGCCCGTGCTCCCGAAACCGCCTTCACCACGCTCGCTGTCCTCGAATGACTCAACCATCCTGAATCCTACCTGCAACACGGGCACGATGACTAGCTGCGCGAGGCGCTCCATCGGATTCAGCACAAAGCTTGTACTGCTGCGGTTCCAGGTAGACACCATCAGTTCGCCCTGATAGTCCGAGTCAATCAAGCCGACCAGATTACCGAGCACGATGCCATGCTTGTGGCCTAGGCCGCTGCGTGGCAGGATCATTGCCGCATACGCGGGATCGGCGATGTGTATCGCAAGACCCGTGCGAATCAGGTGCGTACTGCCGGGCTCCAGCGTCAGCGGGGCATCAATGCAGGCACGCAGATCCAGTCCGGCGCTACCGGCGGTCGCATAGGTGGGTAATTGCTCCTGCAGACGCGGATCGAGTATTTTTACGTCGATGGTTTTCATGCGGATGGTTTTCGGTGTAGTCGATGTGCGATTTCTTTGATCAGGGTCTGCGCAAGTGCATCTTTGCTGGCGCGCGGCAGTCGGTGATGGCCCTGATCGTCGAACAGCACCAGCTCGTTATCATCCTTGCCGAAGGTCTGGGGACCGATGTTACCTACCAGTAGAGGAATATGTTTTTTCTCTCGCTTTGCCGCACCATGTGTGAGCAAGTCTTCGGATTCCGCTGCGAAGCCCACGCAGTAGGGAGGCGAAGGCAATGCGGCGACCGCTGCCAGAATGTCGGGGTTCTGTTCGAACTGCAAGGAGGGTGTCTGGCCTTGCTGCTTCTTGATTTTTTGCCCGCTGACCGAGGCTACGCGCCAGTCGGCCACGGCAGCGACTGCGATGAACAGATCTTGCGCAGCGATTCCAGACATCACAGCATCATGCATCTCCAGCGCTGTTGTCACAGGTATTAGCGCGACACCCGAAGGTCGGGGTAATGTGGTGGGGCCAGACACGAGCGTCACCTCGGCACCTGCAGCTCGCGCAGCGCGCGCGATCGCATAGCCCATCTTGCCCGATGAAAGATTGGTAATACCCCGAACCGGATCAATTGGCTCAAACGTCGGGCCGGCAGTGATCATGACTTTTTCACCCGCGAGCAGTTTCGGACAAAAGAAAGCGGACAAGTCTTCGAGCAGCTGCTCGGGTTCCATCATGCGGCCCAGCCCCGTCTCGCCGCAGGCCTGATCGCCGGCGACCGGACCGAGCAGGCTCACGCCATCTTTGCGCAGTTGTTCGGCATTGCGTTGAGTGGCTGGGTTCTCCCACATCTCGACATTCATCGCGGGAGCCACGAGCAAAGGCACAGCAGCGGGTCGTGCAAGACTCAAGGTCGAGAGCAGATCATCCGCCGCACCATGCACCAGCTTGCGCATAAAGTCGGCCGAGCAGGGTGCGATCAGAATCGCATCTGCGTCGCGCGAGAGGTCGATGTGCGCCATGTTGTTGGATATGCGGCTGTCCCACTGATCGGTATAGACCGGCTTGCCCGACAAGGCTTGCATCGTCACTGGCGTGATGAAATGCCGCGATGCCTCGGTCATTACGACCTGTACGCTAGCTCCGGCTTTCACCATTCCACGCGCAAGCTCGGCGGCCTTGTAGCAGGCAATGCCACCAGTCAGCCCCAGCACGATTTTTTTGCCAGCGAGGTTCATGTTGTCCTTATGCCCGGCGCGCGCTACGCGAAGCCTCAGCGATTCACGCGACGAAATTCATCCAGCACAAATAGCAGTGCACCGACGGTGATCGAGCTGTCCGCCAGGTTGAACGCTGGCCAGTGCCAGCCTGCGAGGTGGAAGTCCAGAAAATCGATCACATGGCCATAGGCTACACGATCAATCAGATTGCCGAGCGCACCGCCCAGAATCAACGCCAGCGCCCAGCAAAACAGGCGCTGTCCGGGATGTCGTTTCAGCATCCACAGGATGAATAGCGAAGCAAGGACCGAGATCCCGGTAAAGAAGTAGCGTTGCCATCCGGGTTGGTCGGCGAGGAAGCTGAACGCCGCCCCCTTGGTGTAGACCATGACCAGATTGAAGAACGAGGTCACGGGATCCGATTGCCCATAAGCCAGCAAGCGCATCATGGTGATCTTGGTTAGCTGGTCTAGCAGCATCACGATCATCGCGATGCCGACCCAGATCATCATGCCGCCAGATTTTTTCGCCATGGCTTCTTTTGTCTCGTGCTTCAGGCGATGCGGCGTCGTTCGCCGCTGCCAAACAGGTTGGACGTGCAGCGGCCGCAGAGGCCGGGATGATCAGCGTGCGAACCGACATCGGCGCGATAGTGCCAGCAGCGCTCGCACTTTTTATGCGCAGAGGCTCTGACCATCACTTTGTCGGCAGCAGCGGTCGCCGCAGGCACTACCGTCGCGGCCGAGGTGATCAGCACGAATTTCAGATCGTCCCCCAGACTTTGCAGTAGCGCAAGCTTGTCACCGCTCGCGTGGATCTCAACCTCGGCCTGCAGCGAAGAGCCGATCGCACCGGACACGCGGACTTCTTCCAGCTGCTTGAGTACCTCGGCGCGGATCGCTTGGAGCTGCTCGTATTTCGTCAGGAGGAGATCGGCATCGCTGACCTCGGGCAGAGCATAGAAAGTCTGGGTGAAGATGGTCTCGCCCGAGGCTTGGTAGGCGTCTTTGTCAACGAAGATCGCCCAGGCTTCCTCAACGGTGAACGACAGCACCGGCGCCATCAACCGCAACAGCGACTGCGTAATATGCCAGATCGCGGTCTGCGCCGAGCGTCGAGCCTTCGACTGAATACCGCTGGTATACAGCCGGTCTTTGAGGATATCGAGATAAAAGCCGCCAAGGTCTTCCGAACAGTACATCTGCAGCTTGGCGACCACCGGATGGAATTCATATTCAGTGAAATGCGCGCGGATCTCCGCTTGCAGCTGGTTCATGCGGGCAATCGCGTGCCGATCGATTTCCAGCAGCTCGCCAATAGCGATCGAATCTTTGGAGGGATCGAAGTCCGAGGTGTTCGCCAGCAGGAAGCGCAGCGTATTGCGGATGCGGCGATAGCTCTCCACCACGCGCTTCAGAATCTCGTCCGAGATCGACAGCTCGCCCGAGTAATCGGTAGCCGCGACCCACAGTCGCAGAATCTCTGCGCCCAATGTGTCTGACACTTTCTGTGGCGCGACCACATTACCCTTGGACTTGGACATCTTCTTGCCTTCGCCATCGACGACGAAGCCGTGCGTGAGTAACGCCTTGTACGGCGCACAGCCGTTGAGCATCGCCGAGGTCAGCAGCGATGAATGGAACCAGCCACGATGTTGATCCGAGCCCTCGAGATACAGATCGGCAGGAAATTGTGATTCGGCCGCATGAGAACCGCGCAGTACGGTCTGGTGCGTGGTGCCGGAGTCGAACCACACATCCAGCGTGTCGCGGTTCTTCTCGTAATGCGCGGCATCAGCTCCGAGGAAGCTGTTGAGGTCGAGTGTGTGCCAGGCCTCAATGCCTTGCTGCTCTACCAGTTTCGCTATCCTCTCGAGCAGCACCGGCGTATCGGGGTGAAGCTCGCCGGTTTCTTTGTGCACGAAGAAGGCCATTGGCACACCCCACTGACGCTGGCGAGACAGCGTCCAGTCCGGGCGGTTCGCGATCATGCCATGCAGCCGTGCCTTGCCCCAGTTCGGGAAGAACCGTGTGGCCTCCACTGCGGCCAGTGCGGTCTCACGCAGCGATCCGCCGCCGCCGTGCGGTGTCTTGTCCATGCTGGCGAACCATTGGGAGGTTGCACGGTAGACGATCGGCGTTTTATGACGCCAGCAGTGCATGTAGCTGTGATCGAACATCACCAGCTTGAACAGGTGGCCGGCAGACTCCAGTGCCGCGCAGATCGGTTTGGATGCTTCCCAGATCGTCATGCCCCCAAACAGCGGCAGCGTTGAGGCATACCGACCATCACCCATCACCGGATTCAGGATCTCATCATCTCTCATGCCATGTGCCTTGCACGACGCATAGTCATCCACGCCATACGCGGGCGAAGAGTGAACGATACCGGTACCGGCATCGGTGGTTACATACTCGCCGAGAAAGACGGGCGACAAGCGGTCATAGCCGGAATCCGCTGCATGCAATGGGTGATGAAACTTCACCAGCGACAAGGCCTCGCCCGGACAAGTGGCAATGATCTTGCCCTCCATGCCGTAGCGCTCCAGGCAGCTCTCGACCAGATCTCTTGCGAGGATCAGCAGAACCGGTTTGCCATGGCGCTCGGTCTGTATCAGCGCATAGGCGACCTCGGGATGCATGTTCAGTGCCTGGTTGGCAGGA
>JBEDGK010000253.1:0-3928 GCA_041174665.1 Pseudomonadota bacterium | reverse complement strand
AGAAGATTCTCCCGAAAAAATTTTAGCAAGATTTGATAACTTGATCGCCATGAGATGTATCGGGCTCAGCCAGGGGAAGTGTCAGCATAGAATTTTTCCCAACTACGATAGCCCGGCTTTTGTCCTAAAAAGGACTGTGCAGTGTATCGATTGTGTACTACGAGATGTTGTCAGCGACGATTCTGCTTCATCGCCTTGTCGATCTCGCGCTGCGCATCCCGTGTGCGCTCGGTATCGCGCTTGTCATGCTGTTTCTTACCCTTGGCCAGCCCGATCTCGCACTTGATGCGGCCTCGGGTGTAGTGCAGGTTCAGCGGCACCATGGTGTAGCCGGCGCGTTCGACCTTGCCGATCAGTTTTTTGATCTCTTCAGCCCGCAGCAGCAGCTTGCGGGTGCGCACAGGATCCGGGTGCACGTGGGTGGAGGCGGTGGGCAGGGCGCTGATGTGGGCGCCGAACAGATAGACCTCGCCCTTCTTGACGATCACGTAGGCTTCCTTGAGCTGCACCCGCCCGGCACGAATCGACTTCACCTCCCAGCCTTCGAGGGACATGCCCGCCTCGAAACGCTCTTCGATGAAATAATCGTGAAACGCCTTCTTGTTGTCGACAATGCTCATGGGGTGCGGTAAGGGCCGGGACGGCCGGCGGAGTGAATTGGGTGATCGGGGTAGAATTCCGACCCGGCATTCTAACAAACGGGATCATGGCAGTTGTTCATAAATCGGTACTGCTGAGCTACAGCGCAGCGCAAATGTTCGCGCTGGTCGACAAGGTCGAGGAGTACCCCTCCTTCCTGCCTTGGTGTGGTGGCGTGGACGTGCGCGAGCGTGCGCCGGACCGGTTGGTCGCCACCATCATGATTGACTACCACGGCGTGCGTCAAAGCTTCACTACCGAAAATACCCATGTTCCGCCAACCCGCATGCAGATGACACTGCTTGAGGGACCTTTTTCTCAGCTGGATGGCGAATGGCGTTTTACAGCGCTCAGGGATGATGCCTGCAAGGTCGAGTTCGACCTGAATTATGAATTTTCCAGCAAGCTGCTCGAAAAGCTGATTGGCCCCGTGTTCTCAAAAATTGCTGACAGCTTTGTCGAGTCGTTTCGCAAGCGTGCAGAGGTGGTCTATGGCTGAGCGAGTCCGAGTTCAGGTCTGCTATGCGTTGCCGGACGCGGTCAGTTTGCTGACTGTCGATCTGGACGAAGGTCAGACACTGGAGCAAGCCATTCATGCCAGTGGTGTGCTGGCGCGGCATCCCGAGATCGATCTCGGCACCCTGAAAATCGGTGTGTTCGGCAAGTTGCGGCAGCTGTCCGACCTGGCTCGGGCAGGTGATCGCATCGAAATTTATCGCCCACTGATCGCCGATCCCAAGGATTCGCGCCGTCGCCGCGCGCAACACAAATCCCGTGCCGCAGGCAAGAACTGAGCGGGCGCTCCGGGGAGGAGAGAAGGTGATTTCTGTATAATTCGATTTTGCGCCTACAGGAATCCTTATGCGTCTCCTCCAGAAAGCACTCACCTTCGATGATGTGCTGCTCGTGCCGGCCTACTCGGCGATCCTGCCCAAAGATACCTCGCTCCGCACCCGCCTGACCCGCAACATCTCGCTGTCCATACCCTTGGTCTCGGCCGCCATGGATACCGTGACCGAATCGCGCCTGGCTATCGCGATTGCTCAAGAGGGCGGCATCGGCATCATCCACAAAAACCTGACCGCCAAAGAGCAGGCGCGTGAAGTCGCCCGCGTCAAGCGTTTCGAGGCGGGCGTGGTGCGCGACCCGATCACGATTCCTCCGACCATGCGTGTGCGCGAGGTGATCGCGCTGTCGAATCAGCATGGCATCAGCGGCTTTCCGGTCGTGGAGGGCAAGACAGTGGTTGGCATCATCACCAACCGCGATCTGCGCTTTGAAGAAGAGCTGGACGCGGAAGTGCGCGTGAAGATGACGCCGCGCGACAAACTCGTGTACGTCAAAGAAGGCGCCGATCCCGCCGAGGCCAAGCGTCTGATGAACAAGCATCGCCTCGAGCGCGTGCTGGTGGTGAATGATGCCTTCGAGCTGCGCGGTCTAATTACCGTGAAAGACATCCGCAAGTCGACCGAGCACCCGAATGCTGCAAAAGATGATCAGGGTAAGCTGCGCGTGGGTGCCGCCGTGGGTGTGGGTCCTGATAATGATGAGCGCGTTGAACTGCTGGTGAATGCGGGCGTCGATGTGATCGTGGTTGACACTGCGCATGGTCATTCTCAGGGCGTGCTTGATCGCGTCAAATGGGTCAAGCGTCGCTTTGCTGAAGTAGAAGTCATCGGCGGCAATATTGCGACCGCTGACGCTGCCAAGGCGCTGCTGGATGCCGGTGCTGACGCTGTCAAGGTTGGTATCGGCCCGGGTTCAATCTGCACCACGCGGATTGTGGCCGGCGTCGGTGTGCCACAAATTACCGCGATATCCAATGTCGCCAAGTCGCTCGAAGGCACGGGAGTCCCTTGCATCGCCGACGGAGGGATTCGCTTTTCGGGCGATATCTCCAAGGCGTTGGCTGCCGGGGCTTCCAGCGTGATGATGGGCAGCATGTTCGCCGGCACGGAAGAAGCGCCAGGCGAGGTGATTCTGTATCAGGGGCGTAGCTACAAATCCTATCGCGGCATGGGTAGTCTGGGCGCGATGACTGATGGCTCTGCCGACCGGTATTTCCAGGATTCTTCCAACAATGCCGATAAGTTGGTGCCCGAGGGTATTGAAGGTCGAGTGCCTTACAAAGGTAGCGTGCTGGCCATCTTGTATCAGCTGGTCGGCGGTGTGCGTTCCTCGATGGGCTACTGCGGTTGCGCGACCATCGAAGAACTGCGCGAGAAAGCGCAGTTCGTGGAAATCACCTCGGCTGGCATGCGCGAGTCGCATGTGCACGATGTGCAGATCACGAAAGAAGCGCCAAATTATCGGGCTGACTAAGACCGGTAGCACATCCAACAGGCGGCAGCAATGCCGCCTGAATTTTTTCAGACATCGCATCAGACAATCTGACAACGTCCCATGCATTCCAAGATACTCATTCTCGATTTCGGTTCACAAGTCACTCAGCTGATCGCTCGTCGCGTGCGCGAATCAGGGGTGTTCTCGGAGGTGCATCCGTATGACATCAGCGATGACTTCATCCGTGCATCGGGGGCCGCAGGCATCATTCTTTCGGGCGGCCCCTCATCGGTGACGGAGGGTGACACACCGCGCGCGCCGCAAGCGGTGTTCGATCTGGGTGTGCCGGTCTTGGGCATTTGCTACGGTATGCAGACTATGGCAGCGCAGCTGGGTGGCAAGGTAGAAAATGGCAAAGTGCGCGAGTTCGGCTATGCCGAGGTGCGGGCGCGCGGCCATACGTCGCTGCTGAAAGATATCAATGATTTTGTCACGCCGGAAGGGCACGGCATGCTCAAAGTCTGGATGAGCCATGGCGACAAGGTGATCGACATGCCGCCCGGCTTCAAGCTGATGGCTTCGACGGATAGTTGCCCCATCGCCGGTATGGCCGACGAAGCGCGCCGATTATACGCCGTGCAATTTCACCCCGAGGTCACGCACACGGTGCAGGGCACGGCGATTCTGGGGCGATTCGTGCATGACATCTGCGGCTGCAAGTCCGACTGGAACATGCCTGATTATGTCACCGAGGCGATCGAGACCATACGCCAGCAGGTCGGTTCGGAAGAAGTGATCCTGGGGCTCTCTGGTGGCGTTGACAGCAGCGTCGCAGCGGCACTCATTCATCGTGCTATCGGTGATCAGCTGACGTGCGTGTTTGTCGATCACGGCTTGCTGCGTCTTGACGAAGGCAAGATGGTGATGGATATGTTCGGCAAGAACCTGGGCGTAAAGGTCGTGCATGTCGATGCCACCGATCAGTTCATGAGCAAGCTCGCGGGAG
>JBEDGK010000252.1:0-6426 GCA_041174665.1 Pseudomonadota bacterium | reverse complement strand
GACGCAAGGTGCTCGAAGAATTCGTGAAGGCTGATGCACCACCTGAGATTCTTTATGTGAGCAAGCCCCACATCGGTACTTTCAGGCTCGTGAAAATGATCGAGATCATGCGCGAGAACATCATCGCGCTTGGTGGCGAATTCCGCTTCGAGCAAAAGGTCGAGGATATCGAGATCGATCACGGCCAGGTGCGTGCTGTGTTGCTCTCGACAGGTGAGCGGATCGCTGCGGATCATGTCGTGCTCGCGGTCGGGCATAGCGCGCGCGATACTTTTCAGATGCTGCATCGAGCCGGCGTGTACGTTGAAGCCAAACCCTTCTCGGTAGGATTTCGCATTGAGCATCCGCAATCGCTGATTGACCGCGCGCGCTTTGGCGCCAGCGCCGGCCATCCTATCCTCGGCGCGGCAGACTACAAACTGGTTCATCATGCCAAGAATGGCCGGTCGGTCTACAGTTTTTGTATGTGCCCCGGGGGCACGGTGATCGCTGCGACTTCGGAGAGCGGGCGTGTCGTGACGAATGGCATGAGCCAGTACTCGCGCAATGAGCGTAACGCCAATGCCGGCATCGTGGTCGGCATTACGCCAGCAGATTATCCGGGCGGCCCGTTGGCCGGTATTGATTTTCAAAGAGAGCTAGAGTCGCGCGCCTTCGTGCTTGCTGGTGGCAACTACAATGCACCCGGGCAGCTGGTTGGAGATTTTCTTGCTGAGCGTGTCTCCGCCGGGTTCGGTGCGGTGCTGCCTTCATACCAGCCCGGGTGACGCTGTGCGATCTCGGCAGTGCGCTGCCCGAGTATGCGATATCCGCAATTCGCGAAGCCCTGCCAGCGTTTGATCGACAGATTCGCGGTTTTGCGATGGAAGATGCCGTACTGACGGGTGTCGAGACCAGAACGTCTTCACCGGTGCGCATCCGCCGCGGCGAGGACTTTCAGAGCATGAATACTCGGGGGCTGTATCCTGCAGGAGAAGGCGCTGGTTATGCTGGTGGCATCATGTCAGCAGCGATCGACGGCATTCGTGTGGCTGAGTCGGTTGCCTTGTCCATCCATTGCTGATTCGCGGTACTCAACGACGATGCCAAGAAAACAGGGCCGCACACGCGGCCCTTTGATTTGGCTTACGTCGTAGTTATTGTGACTTCTTGTTACGTGCGGGCTTGTCGGTCGCCGGCACGAAATGCTTGGCCGCTTCATTGAAGCTCTCTTCTGCAGTTTGGATCGCATTTTTGCTGGCCTTTAGCAACTGCTCGCAGGCAGCGCTCGCATTGGCAACGCTGGTCTTGACCAAAGCAATCGCCTGTTCGGAGCCGGCAGGGGCCGCTTGAGACAGGTCATTGAGCAGCTGGTTGAACTGACGCGAAGTCTCGCTCATCCGTTCCTCAGTCGCCTTGGTCAGCTCGACCTGAGCCTTGGTGGCAATGCCGGCGAGGTGGCGGCCATAGGCCAGCGCTTTTTCTGCGCTCGGCTGAGCCTGCGACGAGGACAGCTGGATGACTTCTTGCGCATCCTTTGCTGCGAGCAGTTGCTGTGCGGTGGAAGAGGCATGCTCAAGTGTCGCTCGGGCAGTCGCGAGGTTCAATTCGGCCAGCTCAGCCACACTGTGCAGGGCTTTGTTGGCAAGATCGCTCATGGCCGCGAGCTGGGAGTCGATCGAGGCTTTGGTGGCATTGGATAGCTGGTCCGCAGTGGTCAACATGGCGTTTCTCCTTGAAAGAGCCGGGTTTGTTTGGCGTAGCAAATTTTGTGCGATGCAATAAACCGGATTGTATAGCCCAAACAGCCGCTGTCAAGAACTTTTTGTGCATAGCAGCAAAGAGATTGATCGAAGACAGCTTTTGGATAAGCGAACCTCAAAAATTGCCAATAAGAAAATCATCTGGGTGGGCTCGGTGATGTTCAGCGGGCAGACTCTATAATCGTTCCCATCTGCTGACGGGCATGGGTGCGCGTCGCTTAACGTCCGTCGCGAATGAATACAGCCCATTTCCCGCACTGGCCCGCCGGACTGCCGCTCACACTTACGCCGCCCCAGACCAGTGTCTATGCGAACCTCGGGATATCGGCGCTCAGGTACCCTGACAAGCCGGCATTGGACTTCTACGGTCAGCGGATGAGTTTCCGGCAATTGCAAGCCGAAGTCGATGCGCTGGCGGGGTATCTGCAGCAGAGCTGCGGCGTACAGCGCGGAGACCGGGTCCTCCTGCAAATGCAGAACTGCCCGCAGTTTGTCATCGCCTTTTACGCGATCTTGCGCGCTGATGCGGTGGTTGTGCCGGTCAATCCCATGCTGTTGCGCGACGAGCTGCGGCATGCGGTCGAGGATAGCGGTGCGAGGCTTGCGTTGTGCGCGCAGGAACTCCTAACCGAGCTGGCCCCCTTGCTGCTGACTGGCCCGCTCGGACGAATCATTGTCAGCTGCTATGCCGACTATCTGGGTGAGCAGACTGAAGGCTTGCCTGACTGGCTGCTGGCATCGCGCTCGGATCAGATTGATGCGCGCATCACTGGCTGGGTGGATGCGCTAGGGGCAAAGCAAGCGCCCTCATCTCATCAGGCGGGCTCTGACGATCTGGCCTGTCTGCTCTACACCTCGGGTACCACGGGACGTCCCAAAGCCTGCATGCACCAGCACCGATCGCTGATGTTCAATGCCATCAGCGGCGCCTTGTGGGCGGGCGGTGCGTCGGCCGATCATGTGACGCTGCTCTCGCTACCCTTGTTTCATGTCACGGGCATGCAGATCAGCATGAACGCCAGCATCTATACGGGGGCAACGCTGATCATGATGGCGCGCTGGGATCGTGATCAGGCAGGTCGCCTGATCACGCAACACAAGGTTAGTAGCTGGACTTGCATACCGACGATGATGATTGATTTCTTATCTAATCCTCGCTTGCCCGATTACGACATCCGCAGCCTTCGAAGAGTCTCTGGTGGCGGCGCTGCGATGCCGGCAGCGATTGCACGAAAACTGCTCGATCTGACGGGCTTGCGGTACATGGAAGGCTATGGTCTGACGGAAACCATAGCGACGTCGCATTCCAATCCTTTGCAGCGTCTCAAGCAGCAGTGCCTGGGTATTCCGATCTTCAATGTCGATTCCCGCGTGATTGACCCAACCAGTCTGAAGGAGTTGCCGCCACACGACGTCGGCGAGATCATCATTCACGGCCCGCAAGTCTTCGCAGGCTACTGGGGTGATGAGCAAAAGACACGGGAGTCATTTATACAGCTGGATGGCAAGTCATTCTTTCGTACCGGCGATCTCGGCTATCGGGATGAGGAAGGCTTCTTCTTCTTTACTGATCGTCTCAAGCGCATGATCAATGCCAGTGGCTACAAGGTTTGGCCCGCCGAAGTCGAGTCCGTCATGTACCAACATCCCGATGTTCAGGAGTGTTGCATTATCGCGGCCAAAGATGACTATCGGGGCGAGACCGTGAAAGCGGTGGTGGTCAAGACACCGGGCAGCGCACTCACCGGAGACGCTTTGATCGCCTGGTCGCGCGGGCAGATGGCTGCGTACAAAGTGCCGCGCATCGTCAGCTTCGTCGAGGCTTTGCCGAAATCCGCGACGGGCAAGGTGCAATGGCGTCAGTTGCAGGACGCGGAGCGATCATCTTGAGCATTATTCTCACCACGCTCAATGCGCGCTACGCTCATGCATCGCTCGGCTTGCGCTATCTGCTGGCGAATATGGGCGGGCTTGCGTCAGTTACGCATCTGCAGGAATTCGTGATTGGCATTCGTGCCGCCGACGTTGTTGAAAAATTACTCGCGATGGAGCCAAAGATCATCGGTTTTGGCGTGTATATCTGGAATGTCGATGAACTCACGCGCATCGTTGCCTTGCTCAAGCGCGTGGCACCGCAGGTGACGGTGGTACTTGGTGGGCCGGAGGTCTCTCATGAGACCGGCGAGCAGGAGATCGTTCGCCTCGCTGATTACGTCATCACCGGGTGGGGTGACATCACCTTCCCTAGGCTGTGCGAACAACTTCTGCATGGGCCGCGACCGCTGATGAAAGTGCACCCGGGTGAGCAGCCGGCGATGGAGCAGATCGCTTTTCCATATCAACATTATTCTGTGGAGGACATCGCGCACCGCACTGTTTACGTAGAGGCCTCGCGCGGATGTCCTTTCAAGTGCGAGTTCTGTTTGTCTGCGCTCGACAAGACAGCCTGGCCATTTCCTCTGGACGCATTGCTGGCTGAGCTCGACAGCTTGTATGCGCGCGGTGTGCGAGTTTTCAAATTCGTCGACCGGACCTTCAATCTGCAAGTCGCCAACAGCCAGCGGATCTTGCAGTTCTTCCTCGACAAGCTCGACGCTGCGCCGGACGATCTGGTGTTTGCTCACTTCGAACTGGTACCGGATCATCTGCCCGAGTCTCTAAAGGCCACGATACGGCGATTCCCCGCAGGTACGTTGCAATTCGAGATAGGGATACAGACCTTCAACGCCGAGGTTCAGGCACGAATCAGTCGTCGTCAGAACAATGAGAAAGCGGTCGCTAATCTGCGATGGCTGCGCGAGGAGACCCATGCACATTTGCATGTGGATCTGATCGCCGGCCTGCCCGGCGAAGATGTCCAGAGTTTTGCCGCGGGCTTTGATCAGCTCGTTGCGCTGAGGCCGCATGAGATCCAGTTCGGCATATTGAAGCGGTTGCGCGGTGCGCCGATTAGCCGACACACCGAGGCGTATGGGATGGTGTTCGAGGGTGCGCCACCGTATCAGATACTGCAGACAGATCGGATCAGTTTTACGCAGATGCAGCGCCTTGTGCGCTTTGCGCGTTACTGGGATCTCGTGGCGAATTCAGGAAGGTTCGCCGATTTGATGCCGGGCTTGCTGGGTGATTCGCCATTTGCGCGTTTTCTTGCGCTATCGGATTGGCTCTACCAAAACACCGATGCAACGCATCGCCTGGCTCCGGAGCGCTTGCGTCGCCTGCTGGAGCGCTGGCTGGGTCTTGCCCCGACGGCGGGGGAGGAAGCACCCAGCGAGCGGACCACTGAAGCACGCACCGCGCTCTTGGCCACGCAGCGCCAGCAGCGGCATCAGGCCGCGTTGCCCTCGGCTGATGTGCGCCATGCTTCGATCAGCAAGCGAGCGTCCTCGCCAAGCGCCGACAATGCACGAGTGCGGGCGCGTTCAAAGATCATCAGCGCGTAGGCATCCGCCAACGCATTGACCTCGGCCGATAGCGCGCGCTCCTCGCCGGTAGAGGGGCGCATCCGCCGCCAGTAATTGATGGCCTCTTCCAGTTCGGTCAGTGTGACGTCCATGAGTTCATTTTACCCGTCGCCGCGCGACGCTGCAGCGCTGCGTATGGATGCATATGAGCGGGATCAGCCCAGCCCGAGCTCATTGCTGAGCAGCTTGGCACCGGCAGCCAGCGCTGCCAGCTTGGCGGCAGCCACATCGCGCGGCAGCGTGACCAGCCCGCAGTTGGTACATCCCTGCACATGCTCGACCTCGGCGTATTTCAGTGCGCGACGCAGCACATCAGCGACCGCTTCCGGTGTTTCAACCTGCTGGGTCGCTACATCGATCGCGCCGACCAGCACATCCTTGCCCTTGAGGAGCGAGATCAGCTCCATTGGCACGCGCGAGTTCTGGCATTCCAGACTGACCTGATCAATCACACTCTCGGCCAGCAACGGGAACACGTGCTCGTACTGACGCCATTCATCGCCCAGCCCCTGCTTCCACTTGATATTGGCCTCGATGCCATAGCCGTAGCAGATGTGTACCGCGGTCTTGCAGCTCAGGCCTTGCGCAGCGCGATCCAGCGTCTTCACGCCCCAGTCGCGCACTTCATCGAAGAACACATTGAATGCAGGTTCATCGAACTGCACAATATCCACTCCTGCTGCAGCCAGCTCTTTCGCTTCTTCGTTCAGAATCTCGGCAAAAGCCCAAGCAAGTTTTTCGCGGCTCTTGTAGTAATCATCATAGAGCGTATCGATCATGGTCATCGGGCCAGGCAGCGTGAATTTGATCGGCTGTTTGGTCAGAGCGCGCAATCGCTTCGCATCGGCGACAAACACCGGTCGCGCGCGGGCGACCTTGTCAATGACCACGGGCACATCGGCGTCATAGCGATTGCGGATACGTACGGTTTTGCGGTTGACGAAATCAACCCCGCTCAAGTGCTCGATGAAGGTCGTCACAAAATGCTGCCGTGTCTGCTCACCATCGCCGATGACAGTGATGCCTGCACGTAGCTGATCATCCACCGCCAACCGCATCGCATCAGCTTTTGCCTGCTCGAGCGCTTCGCCTTGCAACTGCCACGGCGCCCAGAGCTTTTCCGGCTCGGCAAGCCACGCGGGTTTGGGCAGGCTGCCAGAAATAGCGGTCTTGATGGGTTTGGGCATGAGGTCTCCTGAGCGTTATTAGTGTTTTTTTAC
>JBEDGK010000251.1:0-6855 GCA_041174665.1 Pseudomonadota bacterium | reverse complement strand
GCATGATCTCGATCATTTTCACGAGCCTGAAAGTACCGATGTGGGGCTTGCTCACATAAAGAATCTCAGGTGGTGCATCAGCCTTCACGAATTCTTCGAGCACCTTGCGTCCGTAATGCTTGGGATCGCTGACCTGCGTCCACAACTTGCCATCAGAAAAAGTGCCCGCGCCTCCCTCGCCAAACTGCACATTCGATTCCGGATGCAGCTCTCGCTTGCGCCACAAGCCGAAGGTATCCTTGGTGCGCTCTCGTACCGGCTTGCCGCGTTCAATGATCAGTGGACAAAAACCGGATTGCGCAAGTATTAGCGCGGCGAACAGTCCACACGGACCAAAACCGATGACGATCGGGCGCAACGCAGGCGGGCGAGGGGCGCGCGCCACAAACTGATAGGTGGTATCCGGGCTGTGCGCAATCTTGCTGCCGGGTCGAGAGCGTGCAAGCACCGCGGCCTCATCATCAACCTCGACATCCAGGGTGTACACCAGCTGGATTGCATTTTTTTTGCGTGCGTCGAACGCGCGCCGAAATACATGGACGGCCCTGAGCTGATGCTCTGCGATATCCAGTCGTGCCAGTAACTCCTGACGAAGCGCAGACTCGGAATGATCGAGCGGCAACTGAAGGTCGGTGATTCGAAGCATGAGTAAGGATTGGCGAGCGAAGCAGCGGCAACGACCGGTCTGCTCCACTCTCAGGCAGTAAACACCGTATTTTACTCAAGCCATGCCATCGTCACCTATGCGGTCGGCGCACTCAGGCAAGTTGCTGAATCTCTCACTTACTCAGCGCCGGTAGCCGATGACGGCGTCTTGCTGCTCGAACTGCCACTCTCTGAGCCACCCGCACCGCTCTTGCCGTGACTGGAGGATTTTAGATTTCGCTCAGCCTCCTCAGCCATTTGCTGATGTGACTCGACTACGCCCAAGGTCTTGCTGGCGTAGTTCTTCAGGTCGGTATCTTGCGCCTTGTTACTGGCTCGCTTCAGCAGTTTGTGTGTGTCTTTGTAAGAGCGATCACCGGCCTGCTCGAGATATTGCTTGTCGAACTTGTCGCCCGATAGCGAAGACAATCGCTTTTCCATCGCCTTTTGCTGCCGGCCTGGCTCTGTGGGCAAGATGACGCCCTTGGCCTGCGCAATTTGCTTGAGCTCATCGAGTGCCTTGGTGTGATCATCAACCATCTTTTGCGCAAAGCTTTTTACCTGATCATTTTGCGATTTTTCCTGTGCGAGTTTGGCGGTGCTGATCTCCGCCAGATTTGCCTGGGCGATTTCGGCCATCAATTTTTCATCGGCACGGTTGATATTTCCAGCTCCTGCACTGGCGGCCCCACTACTGGCACCGGAAGCGCCTGACGATGCCTTACCCGGGCTCGTGTAGGTTTGATTTTGTGCATGGGCAATCAGCGTACTCAGCATGAATGCTGCGCTGACCAGCCCTAGGGTGATTCCTCGGGTCGAGAAGCGGACTGTGGGCATGGACATAGGGAAATCTCCTGTAAAGGGTTTTCTGAGCATGACAAGCAGGGATTACCCTGCAATTGACGTGCCATCGACATCCCTTCGAGATTCCACGCAGCGCCGGTGCGGAATGCTCCCTGCTTGCCGAAGCCGATGAGAAAAATTTACCGGTAAATGGCCGCTTCGGCGCTTCTTGCGCCACTCATGCGCCTGAGTACAGAGGATGACTGCCAGCAAGCCGAACGAACATCAAAAGTCGCTTGTGGAAGCGCGGGTCCGAGGCTATCATCGAGCGCGTTTTTCCTTTAGCAGCTGTCTCAGCCCCTCGGCTTTGACTCTCGTCGCTGCTTTTCCGCACAGCAAAGGCATTCCTTCTTCTGCCATTCATGAAACACACCTCCGACGATCATCTCCACACAAGCATCGAATCATTCATCAAAGTCAGACACTCGCGGATTCACGGCAATGGTGTATTCGCCGCCCGCAAGATTCCCGCGGGCACACGTATCATTGAATATCAGGGCAAGCGGATCACCGAAAAGCAAGCGGAGAAACGTTTCGGGCAAGATCCCGAGAATCCTCACCACACATTTTTCTTCAGTCTGGACAGTGGCAAGCTTATCGATGGCGGAGACGAGGGCAATGATGCGCGGTGGATCAACCATGCCTGTGAGCCCAACTGCGAGGCGCAGGAAGAAAAAGGTCGGGTATACATTCATGCGTTGCGTGACATACGGCGCGGCGAGGAATTGTCGTACGACTATGGACTGATCATCGGTGAGCGGCTGACCAAGGCCGTCAAAGCCGCCTATGCTTGCCGCTGCGGCGCTGCGGAGTGCCGGGGCACAATGCTGGCGGTGAAAAAAACGGCGCCGAAGAGCGCGTCAAAAAAATTGGCGAAGAAAATCTGAATCTCGGTGTCTGCTTGAACGTTATCGGGTGCGGCCTGAGTTCGGCTCGATAAGGCAGGTCATGGATTGCGAGAAGCGTGCTCTTTCGTCCGCGCACGACGAAGACCTAAAGCGCGGCACGACTAGAGATTACTTATGCTTGGGAGCTGTCTCTTACGAACGACCCGCATCCTCGCGCGCCAAATCGAGAAATTCCGTGCGCATAGCCAGATTCGGTTGGAGCTCACCCAGCATGGCTGAAGTCACGGTTTCTTCGCCAGCGGTCTTGATACCACGGCTTTCCATGCACAGATGACGGCAGCGGATGACCACACCGACGGCCTTCGGTTGCAAGTGCTCCATCAGTGCATTAGCTACTTGTATTGTCAACCTCTCCTGCACCTGCAGGCGCTTGGCGAAACCATCGACCAGGCGCGTCAGCTTTGAGAGTCCGACAATCTTACCGTCGGGCATATAGCCCACCGTGGCTTTGCCAAAAAATGGCGCGAGATGATGCTCGCAATGACTGTAGACAGGAATATTCCGAACAACGATCAGCTCGTTGTACTCTTCGGCACCATCTTCAAAGGCCTTGAGCACATCCGCAGGATTTTGTTCATAGCCTGACGTCCAGTGCTTCCATGCCTTGGAGACCCGATGTGGCGTTTCGAGCAGACCGGGCCGATCAGGGTCTTCTCCCACGCTTTTCAGAAAGCGTCGCCAGTCGTTCTCGTTAAATTCATCGGACATCAATAAGGCCTTTTCGGTAATTGGTAGACAAGTGCGAGCAGAAGTGCAGGCTGCTCTCCCCCCGAAGTGCCCGTATTCAACGCCGTCAACATCGTACCCGAATTTGCGGATTCGTTTTTAGAACCAGTGCCCGCGGCACGCAGGCTTGGGGTATCCTCTCGACTCGTGGGGCCTGGCACTTTTGGGCCACCCTGAAAAAACAACCCAAATACCATCAACAGAGACCATGACTACCTCAAGCCTTCTCGCAAGCCGACTCGCGGGCCCGCTCACCCTGACAGTCGCTGCCCTGATCTCATCGGCAGCCTTCGCAGCACCATTCGCTTATGTGCCGAATGAAAAAAGCGGCACGATCTCAGTCATTGATACCGAGAATGACACCGTGGTTGCCGAAATTAAGGCGGGCGACAAGCCGCGCGGGCTGGCGGTGTCCATCGACGGCAAGACACTCTATGTCAGCGATCAGCCGAATAATTCTCTGGTCAAGATCGATCTCGAGCAGCGAGTGGCCGCTGGCACCATCGATCTTGGCGAGTCGCCCGAGGGCGTATCGATCTCACCCGATGGCAAATGGGTGGCAGCGGCGTCAGAGATCAGCAACTCGGTGAACTTCATTGCCACGGCGACGGGCCGAAAGATATTCGCAGTCAAGACGCGGGGCAAAAATCCTGAGCATGCGGTGTTCAGTCCAGATGGCAAGCTGATGTATGTGTCCGCAGAAGAGGCCGACAGCGTGGACGTCATCGATGTGATCAAACGCAAGCAGGTCGCCTCGATCAAGGTGGGCAATCGCCCGCGTGGCATCGCCTTCCGCCCGGATGGCAAGTTTGCCTATGTGGCATCAGAACTGGTAAATACGGTCTATGTGATTGATGTCGCCAAGCGTAAAGTCATCAAACAGCTGGCGACTGGCAATTTTTGCAACGGCGTGGCCGCATCGCCCGATGGCAGCCGTGTGTTTGTCTCGAACGGCAAGGATGGCACGGTCTCCGCGATCGATACATCGACACAAGAGATCATTGGCAATATCCCTGTGGGCAAGCGACCCTGGAACATGGCGATCACCCCGGATGGCAAGAAGCTCTACGTTGCCAACGGTCGCTCCAACTCGGTCTCCGTGATCGACACCGTCGAGCTGAAGGCTATTGGCGAAGTGAAGGTCGGTGAAACCCCATGGGGTGTCGTGATCCGCTGAACATGCTGTCATGCTCAGGTAGTGTCGACGCTGCATTTAACCCGCTTGATGGCGGGTTTTTTGTTCTTTTGGCCGTGATCCATGCCTAAAAAACCTTACGGGAATGTTGGTTAACGCTTCGGTCTAAAACACGACCAGCCAGATGAAAATAATTCACTTGTAACACGATCTTCGGCCAGCCTATATTCGAGGCCCCAACTGCATTGCAGCATAGCTTTCGTTGATCGGAATTCAAAAGAATTAATGAAAGTTTTGCTGGGGTCTTAGTTGTTTCTAGTACTGTCAGTAATAAAAACTCATCGGAGATTAAATTGGCCAAATCCACCGTTTTTGCAAAGAGCATCCTGGCATCCGCTCTGGTTGTGGCATTCGCTGCACCGAGCTTTGCCAAAGACGAGAACCTGGAAAGGATCTCGGCATTCAAGGCAACCAACACTGCGATCGACATCCCCACCGTTCCTCAGACCGGTGCCAATGTTGAGCAGCTGAAGGCCAACCTGAAGAAGATCAAGCTGCCAGAAGGCTTCAAGATCGAACTGTACGCTGTCGTACCTGACGCACGTTACATGGCAGTCGCGCCGTCGACCAACATGCTGTTCGTCGGCACCCGCAAGACCACCGTCTGGGCCGTCACTGACCGTAATGGCGACATGACCGCTGACGAGGTGAAGCCTTTCGCTCCTTCGATCAAATTCAAGAACCCGAACGGCGTCTGCTGGACCAAAGACGGCTTCTTGATCGTGGTCGAGTCGAACCGCGTTCTGAATTTCCCTGCAGCCGAGTACTTCTACGAAGGTCCGGACGTTGCTGTGATCACCGCAGTGCCCGAGGGCGGCCTGATCCCAGTGGAAGAGCAGTCGTTCAACCATACCGGCCGTACTTGCAAAGTGGCTGACGATGGCAAGCTCTACGTCACACTGGGTCAGCCCTACAACGTGCAGCCGAAAGACAAGATCGACCTGTACAACAAGACGGGTATCGGTGGCGTGATCCGCCTGAACCCGTTCGACGGCTCGGGTAAAGAAGTGTATGCGATGGGCATGCGCAACCCCGCTGGTTTGGACATCAACCCGAAAGACAAGACCATCTGGACCACTGACAACCAGGTGGACGGTCTGGGCGACGACGTTCCTCCGGGCGAGCTGAACCGCATCACCAAGTCGGGCCAGCACTTCGGTTTCCCGTACTGGAACGGCAAGTACAAGGTCGCAGGCTCACCTGCAGCACCTGAGCTGAAGGACATGAAAGAGCCAGCAGGCGCGATCTTCCCGCAAGTCGAGTTCCCTGCTCACCAGGCACAGCTGGGTATGTCCTTCTACACCGGCACGCAGTTCCCGAAGAAGTATCAGGGCGGCATGTTCATCGCGTCGCACGGTTCCTGGAACCGTACGGTGCCTAGCGGCTACCTGGTCAACTTCGTTCCGCTCAATGCAGACGGCACCGCTGGCAAGGCAGAAGTATTTGCCGACGGCTTCATTGACATGACGACCCGCCGTGCCATCGGTCGTCCGGTCGACGTGGCCAACCTGCCTGATGGTTCGATCCTGGTGTCCGACGACTACGCTGGCGCTCTGTACCGCATCAGCTACGTCGGCAACTAATCGACGGTCGTAAGTGCGCCGGGCCACAAGCCCGGCAGCGCAACGCAAGCGCCCGTCGCGGCTAGTGCCCGGCGGGCGTTTTCATTGGGGTTTATAGTTCGACCCTGTTTTATTTTTTTAATGTGAAGTCATGAAATCAGTTTCTTTTGTTCTTGCTGGCCTGCTGAGTGCTGGCCTTATCAACACTGCTGCTGCTGCGGGAAAAACCGGTGCAGAGGTTGGACAATCCTGTGTGATGTGCCACGGTGAACATGGTCTGTCATCGATGCCCGGCACGCCCTCGCTGGCGGGCCAGCCGGAAATCTATTTGTCTAGCCAACTCAAGCAATTTAGAGATGGCAAGCGTCATAACGAAGTGATGAATGTGATTGCCAAGCCTTTGTCTGATGCAGAGATCGATGCTGTATCCGCATGGTTTGCGCAATTTGAAGTCGTGCTGAAAAAGCGCTGATTTCATTGCACCTGATTACGCTCGGCCTGTGCAGTGCGCAGGCTTTTTTGTCTCCGACGCCTTGATAAGCGGCGTGGTGTGCGTGCCGCGACCGCTGCACGCACAAGATCAGCTGGCGCAGCGAAAACAGCGGAATCCCTGTCCCCAATGTGCCACCTCCGCGGCATGGCTGGCCAGAATGAGATACCGCGTCTGGCTGGTCAGCATACCGAGCACATCGCGACGCAGCTGAAAAACTTCAAGGCACGTGAGCGGACCAATGATGCGGGCAGCATGATCCGTCCTGCGCAGACCCTGTCCGAAGAAGACATGACCAACCTCTCGCACTGGATACATTCACTGTTTTGACAATGCTCCCGTGCGACGCAAAACCGAGCCAGCCGTGCTGGCTTTTCTTATGTCTGCGACCGAATCTGTAGTGCTTCTGGTGGCATGGCGTTAAGGATGGCGGCAATCCCCGGGTGCTGGATCTTGCGCTCGTTCGAGAGCGCATAAATCTGCTCC
>JBEDGK010000250.1:0-3473 GCA_041174665.1 Pseudomonadota bacterium | reverse complement strand
CGCTGGCTGGCTTGTTGAATCAGTACGGGAAGCATACGTTAGATTTTCTGCTGAATATGAAACTGCATACAGGAAATGGGTTCTATCCATCTTCGCCGAATTCATTACCGCATTCATTGCGAGGCATCAGCGACAGCGCAATCATCCTGCGTTGTAATGCGTGCTGCTCTATGTTTCGCAAATAGGTCGAATCCGATGTCCCTGATGACAGCAAATATACTCGGCACCCGCATCAATGCGCTGGGATGGGAGCAAGTGATATCACGCGTTTTGTACTGGGCCAGCGCCCCGGGCACTGAGGCATCGCGCACGGTCTGCGTATGCAACGTTCATTCACTGGTTACGGCGCGACGTGACCCGGCATTCGCTCGGGCACTTCGCGATGCCGATCTGCGCACGCCGGATGGCGCACCCATCGCCTGGATCATGCGGCAGCAAGGATGGCCGGAGCAGCCGCGCATCAGCGGCCCTGAACTGATGTGGTTACTGATGCAAGAGGCAGAACGTCTGGGGCTACCGATATTTCTGCTCGGTGGAACGATCGATACCCTGAAAAAACTTCGCGCTCGTCTTAGGGCTTCCTTTCCCGGTTTGAGAATCGCGGGTCAGTGCTCACCGGCTTTTCGTAATCTCGACGACCATGATTATCGACATATTCGACGGATGATCGAAATCTCGGGCGCACGTTTGGTCTTTGTTGGTCTCGGCTGCCCGAAGCAGGAACTCTGGATGGCGCATGAGCGCGGCAAGCTGAACGCCGTAATGATCGGCGTTGGCGCGGCATTTGATTACCACGCGGGTACGCTGCGACGCGCGCCGCTTGCCTGGCAATCCGCCGGCCTCGAGTGGCTGTACCGACTGGCGATGGAGCCCGTGCGGCTGCTGAGACGCCACCTGGTGACGAACGCGCTATTTTTGCTTTGGCTGCCGGGTCAGCTGTGGAGGCACGGTGCTCGCTAAACAGTGCGGATCAGGCTCATCCATGGTCTTGCGCCATGCGGCTGCATCGAGCCAACCTATCCCCTCGAGCTGCGCCAAACGATTCAATGGACCCTCATAGCAATTTTTTTCAAAGGAGGCGAACCGCAGCACATGAGCCCCTCCGTGCCGGCTCCAGAGCCGATGGGCTGGCACTCCTGTCGCAAGCACGAAGCGATTACCGATAATTCTGTTGGCGGTGATTGTGTGCGAGGAGGCTGTTTCATTGAACAACAGGTGCTCATGCGCGCTGCGGCTGAAGTGATTGTTCGCAATAAGATTGTTGAAGGCATCATGTAACTGTACGCCTCCCGGATTATTACTCAGGCGATTGTCACGGATGATCACCGCATTGGCAAAATCATCCAGATAGATCGCATGGGATAGTCTGCCGCGCAGATCGCTCACTCGGTTACGTTCAATGCGACTGAACAGCGGCTGCTTGTCCCGAGCAAAAGTGTAGATGCCCCCGCAATCACTGAGTCGCTGACAGGCACGTGTGATCACATTGTCAGTCACCACCGCATCGCGGAACACACGTATCCCTAGATAAGCCGACTGGTCGATACGATTGTGGATGATTACCTGGCCGCGAGCCTGCTCGAATACGATGGCGCCCTTCGATCGCAGCGGCATGCCAAGCATGCCGATACGCTCGAACACGCTGTGAGTAACGCTCACATCGCGCGCATCATCCTCGGCCCGCAAGCCGTGCTGCCGCGTCCCCAGCACTTGCACGCGCGAGATGCGCGCGCCCGTACCGCCGACACGTATCGCCTCGTCGAAACTGTTTATGATCTCGGTATCGGCGATCGTCAGCGACTGCGTGTTGCTGCCGTCGATACCGCGAGCAGCGAGCGAAATGCGCACCCCCTGAATGCGCACGTTACGCGTGCTGCGCGCATCAATGGCGGTCGCGCGCGGCGCGGCCCAGACCCGACCCTCGGGCGAGCGCCCATCGGGTGGCCAGAGATACAGTCGGCCATGATCGAACACCCACTCGCCTGGCGCATCCAGCATCCATCGCTGGCCCTCGAGGTAGTAAGGCGTGCGCTCACGGAATCCGAAATCGGGTTCAGGCACTGAGACGATGCGCAACTGACCGCCCTCATAGCCTCCCACGCGCTGGCTGAGGATAAGCCAATCTTCAGGACGCCACACCACGGTGGCGCCGACGAGATCATGGTTGGGAACCGTCACCCGCAGACGATCCGGTGCCGTGCCCTCGCCTGAGAGCCATGCATCCTGACCGTTCGGATGATGCGCGAGTGATATGAATTGATCATCAATCTGCACCATCAGTGGCTCTTCACTGATAGCGGCTGACCAGACTGGGCCTTCGCGCTGCCAGCCATGGATGGGCTGGGCCGGCGTGACGGTGGCCTTGCCGCAATCACCTTCCGTACGCAACACAACGTCGCTGCGTCCGCGCAGATCAAGCGTACCAATGTAGCGTAGGCCGCAACGGAGTCTGATCGTGTCACCGTCGTGAATGGTGTCAGGCAATGGCAGCACGGCCAGCCTGACCGGGTGTTCGCCCTTCACCGGAGCGGACAGCGCTGTCGACAGCAGGACGAAGCAAGTGATCTGCCTGAGCATGCCGTGATCATCGAATGAAATGCCGATGATCACCTTGGTATCGCACAATAGAAAAGAGGCCAGCACACGGCTGACCCTGAAAAAGACCGGCGGAGCCGATCGCATCGCTATTTTTTTAACGTCTTTTTGTCAGGCGGTCGGAAAGTATCGATACGGATCAGCTCAGCTTCCAGGCCCGCACATAGTTGACCTCGTATGAATTGCCAATGCCTGTCGGCGTGGTGTTGTCGGGCTGGCCGCTGGCGCTGCCAAACCACAGATCCAGCATGATGTACATCGGGTCGCCCATCGCCACATTCAAGCTGAAGACTTCTCTGCCGTCAAAGTAGAAGGTCTGCCTGGAAGCCTCCCATTTCACAGCATACTTGTGGAAAGCTGCTGACAGATCACTAGTCAGGATGGTCTTGGTGCCCGCAAGCCTGCCCGCATCGATCCAGACCGTCGGTGCATACGCGGTGGGATGCAGATTTGCATCCGACCAGCCGCTATTGGGGCCGCCACCTGCATAGGCTTCCATCACATCGATCTCAGGACGACGAGTACCGATATGATTAAACAACCAGAACGCCGGCCATGTGCCTTTACCCACGGGCAGCTTGGCCTCGATCTCGAAGTAACCATAGGTCTGGTAGTACTTGCCATCAGTATCGATAGTGCGATTGAAGAATCTACCGTTGGCGTCTCGCTGCGGCCAGATCTTCAGTGAGCCATTCGAGACCGCATAATTCTTGGTCGCATTACTCGTCTCGTACCAGATCGCGTCATTCCACTTTGCGCTGTTCCAGCTATCAAATTCGTCCTGAAAGGTCAGGGTGAATGTGCCTGTCTGACCAAACGGCTTGGGTACAGTACTAGTCGTCGCCGGCGGCGCAGTGGGGGTGGACGACGTGGTGGGG
>JBEDGK010000249.1:0-5647 GCA_041174665.1 Pseudomonadota bacterium | reverse complement strand
CGTTTGCGCACTCCGACACTCATGAAGCCGAAGAAGAGGCCGATTGCGAGAATCACCTCGCCGGTTCTTTTCCCGAGCTCCTGAAGCCCTATGCGCGTCTGGAGTGCGACCAGTTCATTGTTAACCCGGCGGAGTGGCAGTGGCGCTACCCGAACAGTTATTTCGACCGTCCTTACATACCGGCTTTTGCGCCGAAGCCGAAGAAGCTGGTCGCTGGCATGCGCGTGTTCCGACAGCTGGTGGCGGAAGAGGTTGCTGCCGCACAGATCGCCGAACTGCACGAGACCAAGTTCAGCAAGATACGTACATACAAACAGGCCCAGCCGCCGCAGCGACTGATACACCTGAAAGCGACCAATGATCTGGGTGATTCGATGGATGTCTGGTTCGGCTTTCTGAACGACGACAACGGATGGGTGTCGATCTGTTCACCTGTTTGCGCGCCCGAGTATCTCTTCCTCGTTGAGCGCCTGAAGCAATAAACGGCTGACTTCAGTCTCCCCGACTGATGCTGAATAAAAAACCGGCGCTACCCTTGCGGGTAGCGCCGGTTTTCTTTACGAGGTTGACGCGAGTGGTCTTAGTACAGCACCATCGGATTGCCCGGCGAGCCTGTCCCGCCAATGATGCGCAGCGGAGCCCAGATGAACGCACCTTCCTTGACGCCGGCTTTCACCAGCGATTCGGTATCAACGTTCTCAAGGTTCCAGATGCCGCGACGAGTCTGCAGCTCAGTGTGGCAAGGAACAGCGTAGCCCATCTCTTCTCCGCCCGGTTGAGCATCATTGGCCGAGGTATCACCCAAGGTCATGGCAATGTCGCGCGTGGCGAGATAGCGGCAGGCACTGATGCCGAATCCTGGCTCGCCCTCGGCAAACATCGCGCGGGCTGCGGCACGCTGCTCGGAAGTCAGTGACTTGTAGCGAGCATTCCCCCAAGTGTTACCCTGACCGGTGTGCAGTGCCACGCAATCGCCCGAACCGATCTCGGCAATACCCATCGCCTTGACCATAGCTTTCACGTCGTCCGCAGTAACGATGCCGATATCACCCGGTTGCTTGGGGATAGGCAGCATTTCCATCGACTTGGACAACTTGCCCTGCGACTGGCGATAGGCAACTGCATCCAGCACCACGAGGCGGCATACGTAGCCAAGCTCGCCGACATGCTCAACGCCCAGCGGGCCCATGCCCATCACCTGACCACCGGCGCCGCGCTCGTACGCTTCCCAGCTGATGATGCCGTTGTACATCACCGGTCCTTTGGAGGTATTCACGCCAATGTGGCCGGGGCCGTCAAACTGGGTCTGGATCTGGCCGATCTGCGTGGTGACCAGTTCATCGTGATAGATCAGCGCGTTTTTACCGAACGGGCCGCCAGTCGGTGTGCCGGGGATCCACATGTTCCACTTGCGCGGACCGAAGGCAGGCGCCTCGGTGTGGTAGTACTTGCCAATGGTGATGGATTTGTTCTTCTTGATCGTGGCGAGCGCTTTGGCAATGTTCGCCGGGTTCTTGGTGTGATTCGCGCTGCCGGCACGGTCGCCGCGACCCCATTTAGGTGGGTCCCAGCTTAGCGCGGAATCGTCGGTGGGGCCGTTCATTGCCTGGGCATGCACGGCGCCCGAGAATAGAACAGCCAAGAGTGCAACTGCGATATTTTTCATTGTTGTTATTCCTCCTAGTGCGAGCTGTTAGTCGTAAGTTTTTGTAGCTGCCACCTGATACGAGGCTATGCCAAGAGATGCACTGAAATTGGCAAGTCAAGGTTTGCAGGATGGCAGGATTTAGTCAAGATTTATTTCGCTCGATACGCTATGGCATTCTGTTATCCCGTTTTCTTTCGTGTAAGCGCCTGCGTGCAGTATTTGTTTTTTCTTTGTCATGTCGCACTGCACATCTCAGTCAGACAACTCACGGTCAGATCGTGCGCAGGATTTTTTGGCGTGGCTGCGATGGATTATCGCGGTGCCTGTACGTGCAGGTCTCGCATGTGCAATCGACGTAGCTGCGGTGCGGCAAACCAGCTGATCAGCACCACCAACAACGTCATGCTGCCGCCGAACACGATGGAGGGCGCGAGTCCGAGCAGATTGGCGGCCAGGCCCGATTCCAGTGCACCCAGTTCATTCGATGAGCCTATGAAAAGACCATTGATCGCTGACACCCGACCCTGCATATTCTCCGGAGTCACGAGCTGAAGAATGGTATGACGCAGCACCACGGATACGCCATCAAACAAACCGGTGAAGAACAGGCAAGCAGCTGCCAGCCACAGGCTGCCGCAAAAGCCGAGGGCGATGGTCGCCAGCCCGAAGCCTGCGACGGATAGCATCATGATTTTTCCGGAGTTGCGCTCCAACGGCACACGCGTCAGCCAGAGACTGATCAATATCGATCCCACTGCCGGCATTGCGCGCAGCAGCCCGAGGTTCTCCGGACTGCCATTCAATATCTCGTGAATGAAGGCGGGCAGTATCGCCACTGCGCCACCGAACAGCACCGCAAACATGTCCAGCGTGATCGCAGCCAGCATGATCTGCGTAGAGAAGACAAATTTCAGCCCTTCGCCAATACTGGCGAACACCGACAGGCCGTCGCTTTCCCTGGCCGGCTCTTCGTAGCGCAAGCTCAGTATCGCCGCCATGGCCAGCAGCGCGCACAGCCCGGTGGCGAAGTAGGCCATCATCACGCCCGTTGCGGCAATCAGGAAACCGCCCAGCATTGGCCCGCTGACCAGGCTGATGTCGAACACTACCGTGCCTATCGCCGCCGCTCTCGCCAGATGCTCACGTTCGACGATACGTACCACCATGGCCTGGTAGCTGGGACGCAGCAGCGAGCGGGCCAGCCCGGCCAGCCCGACCACCGCATAAATCCATGCCGGTATCAGATTGGCGTCGTCGCTGACGTACACCACGGTGATCATGATGATCGCGATGAGCACATGACATGCGCAGCCGGCAAGGGCCAGGCGCCGCTTGGACAGGACATCCACCGCATGCCCGGCGAACAGTGAGCTGCAGAAATACGGCAAGACCTCCGCCAGCCCCAGCAGGCCGAGACTGAGCACATCATGGGTTATCGAATAGATATGCCAGCCGGCTGTGACCGCGAGGATCTGGTAGCTGAGCGTGGAGCCGGCTCGGTAGACGAGCAATCTGGAGAAGGCTGGGGAGAGCATGATGAGCGGTCAGGAGAAGCCCGAATTGTAAGGCCGTGCGGCCGCTGTTCTCGCTGAATCTCAAATTGTTACTGAAGGTTTCGCCAGTTAACGGACATCGTGCCCCGGGCTGTAAGGTCATCATCCTCGACATCGCGCGGTATGAAAGCTTGAGTCGCGTTCAGTCAGACTGCTCCGTCCGGGCAATCACTCGCGGTCAATTTCCTTTGCCGGGTGCTCCGCGGCGAATGCGGGCAGGGCGTCACAGGCAGCGCCAATCGATTTCAGCGTCTCGAACGGCGATACTTCAACGCCCAATCGCGCCGCACTGAACATCTGCGGTACTAGCACGCAGTCGGCTATCGTCGGATGGTCATCGACGCAGAACTTGCCGATGAATGCCGAGCGCGAAAGATACAATAACATTTTCGCTTAAGACACATGCACGAGTACGCATAAGAACAAGGAGAGATCGTGCACTACGATACCCGAATGAGTAACCACAGAGCGGGGAACCCGCCACCCTAGTGCCCGACCCTTGGTATGGCGTCTATCGCTGAGTACGTCACAGCAGAAAAATGAAAATATCCACACAACGACACCAGGAGAACGTATGAACAAAGAAGCCTTTGACAAAGGTCTGGCTACCCGTCGCGCAGTGCTGGGCGCAGAGTATGTCGATAACTCTCTGAAGAATGCCGACGACTTCAACATGCCGATGCAAGAGCTGGTCACTGAGTACTGCTGGAACGAGATTTGGAATCGTCCCGGTTTGGATCGCAGGACTCGCAGCTTCCTCAATCTGGCGATGCTGATTGCGCTGAACCGACCGCATGAACTCAAGCTGCATGTGCGCGGCGCGATCAATAATGGGCTGACGAAAGAAGAGATTCGCGAAGTCTTTCTACAAGCAGCGATCTATTGCGGTGTGCCAGCGGCGATTGATGCATTTCGCACCGCGAAAGAAGTTTTCAAGGATATGGGACTTTGAATGAGCCAGCCCACGATTGCTTTTATCGGTCTCGGACAGATGGGTGCGCCGATGGCGCGCAATTTACTGAAGGCAGGTTACGCAGTAGGTGGCCATGACCGGGATGCATCGATAGCAACCCGCTTCAGCGACAGCGCCAGTTTTGCGTGGTGTGCGTCAGCGGCTGATGCGGTGCGGGGTGCCGACCTGGTCATCCTGATGCTGCCGGACAGTACCATCGTTGACCATGTGCTGTGGCAGGGTGAGTCGGCGTTATCGGCACGGATGACACCCGGCGCACTGGTCATTGACATGAGCTCCTCTGACCCGATGTGCTCGCGTGAGAACGCGAAAAAGCTCAAGGCATTGGACCTGGGCTTTATCGATGCGCCTGTTTCTGGCGGTGTGAAAAAAGCCGAGGCAGGTACGCTAGCCATCATGATGGGCGGTGAAGCCGCATCCGTGGAACGAGCCCGGCCGGTTCTGGAGACCATGGGAAAGACGCTCACGCACGTTGGAGAGGCAGGCGCCGGACATGCGGTCAAAGCGCTGAATAACTACGTCTCTGCGGCTGGTCTGCTGGCCGTCTGCGAGGCCTTGGCGGCCGCCGAAAAATTCGGCATCAATCCGCATCTGGTGAATCAAGTATTCAATGCATCAACGGGCAAGAACAACACGACCGAGAACAAGGTCGAGGCCTTCATGCTCAACGGCGCGTTCAACTCAGGTTTTGCGCTAGCGTTGATGAAGAAAGATCTGGAGACCGCAAATCGATTTATCGGGCAGGTCGAGTCGGTAGCTGAGTTTTCATCGGCGTGCCTCAAGCTTTGGCAGGACGCGGATCATTTGCTGGGAAAGGACGCTGATCATACAAAATTGTATGACTACATCAGGAAAGGAATCAGTGATCCAGCGTGATTGTTCGTGTGATATCCAGCCGGTTTGTCGACGCATCAGGAAGTTTGATGAATACTTCAGTTCTCGCCAGTTCATGATTTCTTTTCTTCCAATGGATTGGTTTTTTGCTGCGCATATCGTGGTTCGAGAAATTTTTTGACTTCATTGAGTTGATGCAGTGCCTGCTTGGACACCTCAGAAGATTTTTTTTTGCGACTCTGAGTGCGCAAATTGTAGCGACGAATAAACTCAAATGCCGATTTCGAAATCTTGGTATTGATCGAAATGAGCTTCTCGATCGCTCTCTCATCGTAAGGGCTGTCGACGCTGGAGAGCATTCCCTCTGCTTTTTTGATATAGTCAAGAGATTTTCTTGCAATATTGTTGTTGCGTTTGGTTATGCTTGCTGAACCAAAATATGTTTTTATTTTTTCAGCGTCTTGGTCTTGCATCATCTTGTAAAGCGTAGGTGAGTCCCAGTTAACGTTTAAAAGATCGTCGGTTGTGAGTATTGCCTTCGATGCGAATAATTCTCCTAGCTCTTTGGATGGATCGCTTGGTCCAGAATCATCAGTGATCGACTGATCTTCTGCATTTGTTCGAGAGGTCGCATTAGAG
>JBEDGK010000248.1:0-6467 GCA_041174665.1 Pseudomonadota bacterium | reverse complement strand
GACACCAGCAGATCTGGCGCGACAATAGCGGCCAGTGCCACAGCGGGCACATAGCCCAGCGCATGCTGCAGCCACGCGGGCATGCGCGAACCGGCCAGCAGGAAGAAAAAACCGCGCGTGAGAACCGTGGTCGCGGCCATCATTGCCATTAGTAGCAAGTACTCGAATGCGCTCACGACTCCGTTCCTTCCGCATTTGAAGGACTGCTCACGCGATCCGCGACGACCGCCGCCGCGATACCACCGAAGATAGCCACGACCAGACCGATCTTGTACGGGATGCCGACTGCCGCCACCGAAATCACACAGGCCACCACCACACCCACCAGTGTCGCCCCATTCACGATCAGCGGTATCGTCATTCCCAGCAAGACCAATGTGCCCGCAAAACCAATGCCCCAGTTGGTCGGTATCTGGCTTGCGAGCAGAATGCCGATCAGACTGCCGATCTCCCACGCCCACCAGGTCGAGTACGCCAACCCTTTGAAGTACCCGAGCTTGCCCGTCGGCTTACCCATGGTGTGCATAGGGAAGCGCTGGGGGAAGAAAGCCATCACCAGATCGGCGTTGAAGTATCCGTACCAAAGCCGCCGGGTCCAGTGCAGGTGTGCGAAATGAGGACCGACCACAGCGCTAAAGATCACGAAACGAAAATTCACCAATAACGTGGTGAGGACGATCACCCAGATCGGCGCGCCCGCGACGATCAGCGGCAGCGCCGCCAACTGTGCCGACCCAGCGTAGACAATCACCGTCATGGCGATGGCCTGCCAGATCGATAGGCCCGACTGCACCAGTACCATGCCTGTCACCACTCCCCACGCGAGCAGGCCGGGCATGGCCGGGGCGCAGGTGCGTATACCGTCTTTCAAGGCGGTTTTTTCACGGTCAGCCTGATCGGCCGGCAAAGGATTCATCGTTCGGAAAGTCACAGCGGCGGCCGGGGTAGAGTCCGTATTCTACTCAAGCCGCTGCCCGCGCCATTTCTGACCTACCGGGAAAGGGGCTGAATCCGCTAAAATCGCTGGTTTGAAATACTGACTGGAGAATTTGACATGTCCATGGCTGACCGCGACGGAAAAATCTGGAAAGACGGCCAACTGGTCGACTGGCGCGATGCCACTTTGCACATGCTTACTCACAGCCTGCATTACGGTATGGCGGTGTTCGAGGGTATCCGTGCTTACAACACAGTCAATGGCACCGCGATCTTCCGCCTGAAGGAACACACACAACGGCTGTACAACTCGGCCAAGATCTTCCAGATGAAGGTCCCGTTCGACATGGAGACCCTGATCGAAGCGCAGAAAGAGGTCGTGCGCGCGAACAAACTAGAAAGCTGCTACCTGCGCCCACTGGTCTGGATCGGTTCCGAGAAAATGGGCGTGTCCGCGCGAGGCAACACAATTCATGTGGCAGTCGCTGCATGGCCCTGGGGTGCGTATCTCGGCGAAGAAGGTCTGGCCAAGGGTATACGCGTAAAGACATCGTCCTACACCAGGCATCACGTCAATGTGTCGATGGTGCGCGCAAAGGCCAGCGGTTATTACATCAATTCCATCCTCGCAAATCAGGAAGTGACCGCCGATGGCTATGATGAGGCGCTGCTGCTTGACACCGAAGGTTATGTATCGGAGGGCGCGGGTGAAAACGTGTTCATTATCAAGAATGGCCGCATCTTCACACCCGATCTGGCCAGCTGCCTCGACGGCATCACCCGTGATTCCGTCTTGACGCTGGCACGCGACCTGGGTATCGAGGTGATCGAGAAACGGATCACGCGCGACGAAGTATATTGCGCGGACGAGGCATTCTTCACGGGCACGGCAGCGGAAGTGACACCGATCCGTGAGCTGGATGGCCGCATGATCGGCACTGGAAGCCGCGGCCCTGTCACTGAAAAGCTTCAATCGATGTTCTTTGATGTGGTCGGCGGCAAGGCGGAGAAGTATCGCCACTGGCTGACCAAGGTGTGATGAGTCGAACTGACCGGAGCGCTGAATCATGACCGAGCTGACACAGAGCACGACCGTCGAACTCGACGGCAAGGACCTGCCGGCTTATTGCCCCAACCCGGCCATGCCGATCTGGTCCTCGCATCCGCGCGTGTTCCTCGATTTTGCTGCGAATGGGCTCGCACGCTGCCCATATTGCAGCACCACGTACCGGCTAAAGCCCGGCGCCGTCGCACATCACGGCCACTGACACCGCTGACCGGAACCCCGGCGCTGCCCCCGTCCCGGACCTCGAACATCATGCCCTCTGACCCAGCAAAACTACTGGCAAGCGCCGAAGACGTCGAGCATGCGTTCTACGATGCAATCGCTCGCGCCGATCTCGATAGCCTGATGGCACTTTGGGCGGATGATGAAGAGATCATCTGCGTGCATCCCGGTGCACCCAGACTGCAAGGTCATACTGCGATCCGCGAATCCTGGGAGATGATCTTCGAGCGCGGCCCGGTGCACATACGACCGCGCCATATGCACGTGACGCACAACATGACCTGCTCAGTGCATAACCTGATCGAAGAAGTAAAAACACCCGATGATCCGGACTGGCAGGAAGCGCATATCCTCGCCACGAACGTCTACCTGAAAACGCCACATGGCTGGCGTATCGTCATGCATCATGCCTCCATCGCACCGGGTAAACCGGTCGATGAGCCGGCCTCTTCCGCAGCGCTGCTGCACTGAGCGGAGACGCGGGTGAGCGACTATATCTCCCCTCGCTGGCTGCCCGGCGGCCATCTTCAGACCATTTACCCAGCCAAGTTCATTCGGTCTCCCGAGGTCACGCTGAAACGCGAACGCTGGGATACGCCAGACGGAGATTTTATTGATGTTGATTTTGTCGAGGGCCTGCCCGGCAAACCGATGCTCGTGCTGTTCCACGGACTCGAGGGCTCCTCGGACAGCCACTATGCGCGCTCGATTCTGAAACATATCGAGGGGCTGGGCTGGTCAGGCGCGGTGCCGCACTTCCGGGGCTGTTCAGGCGAGATCAATCGTGCACCCCGCTTCTATCACTCTGGCGACTCGGTTGAAGTGGACTGGATACTGCACAAGATGGCGGTGCATCCGTTGTCGCGCAATGCGTCGAATTTTTTTGCGGCCGGCGTTTCCCTTGGGGGCAATGCCTTGTTGCGCTGGTTGGGCGAGTATCCGGAAGATTCAGGCTTTGTCGAGGCAGCCTGCGCGATCTCGGCGCCGCTCGATCTCGCCGCCGGCGGCGCGGCGCTATCGCGCCGACTGAACATGGTGTACACACGCGTGTTTCTGCAAACGCTTAAACCCAAGTGCCTGCTGAAGCTCGAGCAGTTTCCTGGCTTGTTCGATGGAGATCGGATGCTCGCCGCGCGCGACCTGTATGAGTTCGACAATGTCGTCACTGCACCGCTGCATGGCTACCGAGACACGAATGATTACTGGGAACGCGCCAGCGCCAAACAGGTGCTTTCGTCGATTACCGTGCCCACGCTGGTCCTCAATGCGCGCAATGATCCTTTTCTGCCCGCGCGCCATTTACCGCGCAGCGCGGCACGATCAGTAATACTCGAATATCCGGCGCAGGGTGGCCATGTGGGTTTCGCGGGCGGGCGGCCTCCGGGCACGCTCAGCTGGCTGCCGCGGCGCATCGTGAAATTTTTGTCCGGCCAGGTCGCGCTGCGCGAGCACGATCATCTAGCGCTGACCGACTGAGAAACGCCCTGCGATGGATGACGCGGTCAGACTTGCTATCGCCAAATGGCCGAACGTGCCCCACTGTTATGGTTGGCTGGCACTCGACGCACGCGGGGCATTCCGCATGCGGGATGATGCTACGCAGGCCGCGAACCTGACCGGTGATGTGATTCGCCATCCTGCGCTACTTGGTTTTATCTTCCGCAACTATGGCTGTGACGATCGTGGTGCCTGGTTTTTCCAGAATGGTCCGCAGCGCGTCTATGTAGAGCTGGAAGCGACGCCCTTCATCGCACGCACCGACCCCCAGCTGGGCTTTGTGACGCACGATGGCGAGCCAATGAGCAAGATCAGCAAAACCTACTTGACCGGTGATGGCCGGCTGCTGCTTCAGTCCGACGCCAAGATCGCGATGCTGGACGATCGTGACCTCGCAGAATGTCTGCCCCGCTTGACCCTCAATGGCATGCCTTGTGACGATGCTGCCCTGATGGTCTGGCTGGCATCATCCACATCCTCGGACAAGTTGAGGCTCTCGCTGAGCGATAGCTCAGTAAATATCGAACGGATATCGTCGGAGCAATTGGAGCAACGCTTCGGATTTGTTGCTCATCCTAGCCGGCTGATCAAGAGTGTCTGAAGAGATTTCTTCTTGGGCGAGATCAGCGCTTTTTTGATTTCTCCATCATCTCGCGCCAGCTCATCTGCAGCTCTCTCTCACGCGCATCAATCATCGCCTGATCATAAAACGAGGCATCAGATGCGCCGCGCGCCAGCCTCAGCTGCTCCAACGCGGAGGGCAACGCGCCGGTCAAGGAGTAATACTCAGCCAGCGTCATGTGCTGTAACGCGATCTTCCCCTGCTCGGCATAGGCGCGCGCGAGCGCTCGCTGCACGCGCGCATCCTGCCTGTAGAGCTGCGCCTGATCACGCAGGAAAACCGTCGCCTCGTCTTTCTTGCCAGCGACGAGCAATGCGTCCGCGTACTGCATCGCCAGCGCTCGCGAGAGCGGAAACTGCATTCGCGACTCTTTGGCCAGCGCCAGCGCTTGCTGCGGCTCGCTGGCGAGCGCCTGTTCAACAAAAAAGCTGGCCAGTGTCTGCGACGCAGGAAGCGCCGGAGCGCGAGCAGCCTCGGCCCGGATCTCCACCATCATTGACTTCGCCCGAGGCAGGTCGCGCTGACGCTGCGCGATCATTGCCAAACCATATTTGGCAGCTAATACTTGCACACGCGTGCCCTGCCTCGACTGCTCATCGAAGAGTTGCGCGGCATCGCGCCAACCTTGCGGTGTATCGTCCTGCAGTACGCGCATGCGCGAGCGGATGAGTGCAAAATCCAGACTGTCCACGTGCTGCTTGTAAGGCAGATTACGTATGCGGGCTTCGATATCCGCCATCCGCTCACCCGTCATCGGGTGGGTGCGCAGGTAAGAAGGCAAATTGTCGGAGCGATTGCGGCTGGCGTTTTGCAATCGACCGAAAAAACTCACCATACCGTTCAGCTCGAAGCCGGTGTTGCGCAGTATCTGCAAGCCCACGCGGTCAGCTTCACGCTCAGCGTCGCGACCAAAGCTCAACTGCCGCTGCGCAGCGAGTCCAGTGCCGCCCATCATTGCCGCTGCCGACAGATCCGGGCTGCTGCGCATCGCCAGCGCGGCCAGCAGCAGCCCCGCCATCGGCAGTAGCGAATCCTGTCGCTGGTTGCCGATCATGCGCGCGATATGTCGCTGCGACACGTGGCCGATTTCGTGCGCCATCACCGAGGCCAGCTCGGATTCGGATTGCGCCGCGAGTACCAGACCAGTGTGCGCGCCAATAAATCCGCCGGGCAAGGCAAACGCATTGAGCGAGGGGTCACGAACCGCGAAGAAAAAGAAATCATAGCCGGCGTCGCCACGTGCCTCCGGACTGGATCCCAGCAGCGTACCGCCCAGAAGATTCAGATAGTCGAGTACGGCGAGATCATCGACGTAATCCGGGTCGCGCCGGATATTGTTCATGACCTGTTCGCCGATCCGGCGCTCCATCAGCGGTGACAGCTCTTCGCCATCAGTTCCCCCAAGGTTGGGAAGGTTCTGCGCCTGCAGTCCGCCCGGTGCGATCATTCCGGGTGATGCGAAAGCGAGCACAAGCGCCGTCAGCACGCGCTTTGCGCGGGCTGAAAAGCGAGTGCTGCCGGCGGACCAGGAAACAGGTTTCATGATGCTATGATACCCGCAAGCCTTCGCCCGCACGTGGCGGTTACCTCCTGAAATATCCTTGTCATGAGCTCAGAAAAAAGCAGCCTCCCGTCCGTCAACAATGGCGGTCTGACCCACTTTGACGACGGCGGTCGGGCACACATGGTCGATGTGGGCAGCAAAGCGGAAACCCATCGGATCGCGATCGCCAGTGGACTCATACGAATGAAGCCGCAAACGCTGGCAGTTATTACCTCGGGTACGGCAAAAAAGGGCGATGTGCTCGGTATCGCCCGCATTGCCGCCATCATGGGGGCCAAGCGCACCGCTGACCTCATACCGCTATGTCATCCGCTGGCATTGACCCGAGTGGCGGTCGAATTCACCATTAATGATGCTGATGCCAGCGTGATGTGTAACGCACAGGTCGAAACCTATGGAAAGACCGGCGTGGAGATGGAAGCGCTGACCGCCGTGCAGGTCGGTCTGCTGACCATCTACGATATGTGCAAGGCAATCGACCGCGGCATGGTGATCAGTGATGTGCGGGTGATGGAAAAGCTGGGCGGCAAATCGGGACACTGGAAGACCGAAGAATAATC
>JBEDGK010000247.1:0-5441 GCA_041174665.1 Pseudomonadota bacterium | reverse complement strand
GCATGACCGAAACCTGTGTGACTGTCTGCATGCAACGCTCGGGCGATGTCAAACTCGACACGGTGGGTCGGCCGATGAATGGCGTGGAGGTGCACATCGCCGATTCCGGCGAGGTGCTGGTGCGCTCACCCGGTCTCATGATCGGCTACTACAAAAAGCCGGAGGATACGGCGGAAGCGATCGACAGCGACGGCTATTTTCACACCGGCGATGCCGGCTTCTTTGACAATGATGGCCACCTGAAAATCATCGACCGCGCAAAAGATGTGGGCAAGATGGCCGACGGTACCTTGTTCGCACCAAAGTACATCGAGAACAAGCTGAAGTTCTTCCCATTCATCAAAGAGGCGGTCGCTTTCGGCGATGGTCGCGCCAGCTGTCATGCGTTCATCAATATTGACATGGAGGCCGTTGGCAACTGGGCCGAGCGCCGCAACCTGCCCTACGGCGGCTACACCGACCTCGCCAGCCAGCCAGCCGTGTACCAGCTGATCGCCGAATGCGTGGAAAAAGTGAATTCAGATCTCGCGCATGATGATCTGCTGTCGGGTTCGCAGATTCACCGCTTTCTCGTGCTGCACAAGGAGCTGGATCCGGATGATGATGAGCTGACCCGGACCCGCAAGGTGCGCCGTCGTTTCATCGCCGAAAAATACGCAGTACTGATCGAAGCACTGTATGAAGGCAAACAGCGGCAATTCATCGAGACGCAGGTGAAGTTCGAAGACGGGCGGCAGGGCAAGATCAGCGCCGATCTGGAAATCCGCGACGTAAAAACCTTCAGCGCAGCACGCAAGGCCGCATGATGAACGACACACGCAATGGCCGTCGCATCGGCGAAGTCATCCTCGATCTGCACAACATCTCACTCTCGTTCGGCGGCGTGAAGGCGCTCACGGATATCTCTTTTGATATCCGCGAGCACGAGATCCGCGCGATCATCGGACCCAACGGCGCTGGCAAGAGCTCGATGCTGAATGTAATCAATGGGGTCTACCGGCCACAGCAGGGCGAGATCATTTATCAAGGCAAGCATCGGCGCGACATGGATACCTATCAGGCGGCCAAGAGTGGTATCGCGCGGACCTTCCAGAACATCGCGCTGTTCAAAGGCATGACGGTGCTGGATAACATCATGACAGGCCGTAATCTGAAGATGCAGTCCAGCTTTCTGATGCAAGCCTTGTATATTGGCCCGGCACGCAAGGAAGAGATCGCGCATCGGGTGAAGGTCGAAGAAGTGATCGATTTTCTCGAGATTCAGCATATTCGCAAGACGCCGGTGGGACGCCTCCCTTACGGCCTGCAAAAGCGTGTCGAGCTAGGCCGCGCGCTCGCGGCGGAACCGAGGATTTTATTGCTCGACGAGCCAATGGCTGGCATGAATGTCGAGGAAAAACAAGACATGTGCCGCTTTATCCTCGACGTAAATGAACAGTTCGGCACCACCATCGTGCTGATCGAGCATGACATGGGCGTGGTGATGGATATCTCTGACCGTGTCGTGGTGCTCGACTATGGCAAGAAGATCGGCGATGGCACACCTGATGAAGTGCGAAGCAATCAGGATGTGATCAATGCTTATCTAGGAGTCGCGCATTGAAGTCTGCATCCGGTAATCACGCAAAGACGCTGGACCTCGGCCTGCGCCGGGGTGACGATTTTCAGCGCATCAGTATCAAAACGTCGGCCTGGCACAGGCCGCGGGATCTGCCGTCGGTGCATTCCATCGTGATGGCAACATTCCGTCGTATTCGACCATGGCTTCCAACCCGCGCTGTAGCGACGAGTCTGCGTGGGGCCGGCTTTCAAACGTCACCCCGGCGCAGGCCGGGATCCAGCGTCTTTAACGTGTCGTGTCTATGAACCTGAACTTCTTCCTCGAAGTCCTGATCGGTGGCCTGCTCTCTGGCGTGATGTACGCACTGGTGGCGCTGGGTTTTGTGCTGATCTACAAAGCCTCTGGCGTGTTTAACTTTGCGCAGGGCGCCATGGTGTTCTTTGCCGCACTGACTTGCGTATCGCTGACCGAATTTGGTTGGCCACTGTGGGTAGCGATCGCTGCAACCGTCGTGGTGATGAGCGTGCTGGGACTGGCGATCGAACGGGTGGTACTACGCCCGCTGGTCAATCAGCCCGAGATCTCGCTGTTCATGGCCACCATCGGCCTGACTTTCTTCATTGAGGGCATGGCGCAGCTGATGTGGGGCGCCGAGGTGAAGCGGCTGGATCTGGGCATTGAAGACGTGCCGATGGAAAGCCTGCTAGAAAACTTCAACATCATCATCTCGAAATTCGACATGATCGCGGCGGCGATCTGTGCATTGCTGGTTGGTGGTCTGGCGCTGTTCTTTTCTCGTACCAAGGTGGGACGCGCTTTGCGCGCGGTAGCTGACGATCACCAGGCGGCGCTGGCGGTCGGCATCCCGCTGCAACAGATCTGGGGCATCGTCTGGGGCGTGGCCGGTTTCGTTGCGCTGGTGGCCGGCCTCTTGTGGGGCTCGCGCAATGGGGTGCAGTTCTCGCTGACCTTTGTCGCGCTCAAAGCGCTGCCGGTGCTGATCCTTGGTGGCTTTACCTCGGTTCCGGGCGCGATCATCGGCGGGTTGATCATTGGCGCCTCTGAAAAACTGGCCGAGGTCTATCTCGGACCCTTCGTCGGCGGTGGCATCGAGGGCTGGTTTCCTTATGTGCTGGCACTGCTGTTCCTGCTGGTCAGGCCGGAAGGTCTGTTCGGCGAAAAGATCATTCGGAGGATCTGACCCATGTTTTACCGTGAGGCCGGTCAATTCAAATCAAGCTATGAAACCGACGGGCAAATCTTCCCGATCCGGCAGGATCGCATCGGCATCCTGTTGCTGATTGGTCTGGCGTTTGTCGCTGTGCCACTCTTTGCAACGCCGTACTTCTTTTCAGCGATCCTAATTCCCTTTTTGATCTTCTCACTCGCCGCGCTCGGACTGAACATCCTTACCGGCTATGCGGGTCAGTTGTCACTGGGCTCGGCGGCGTTCATGGCGGTTGGCGCATTCAGTGCCTACAATTTTGTGCTGCGTGTGCCGGGTATACCGCTGCTGGCGGCATTCATACTGGGTGGGCTGTGCGCCGCCGCCGTCGGCATCGTGTTCGGACTGCCCTCGCTGCGAGTGCGGGGTTTCTATCTGGCCGCTTCAACGCTGGCGACACAGTTTTTTGTTGTCTGGGCGCTGACCAAGGTGCGCTGGTTCACCAACTACAGTTCGTCGGGCGTGATCACCGCGCAAAAAATGCAGATTCTCGGCGTCGATTTCGACACACCCGTATCCAAATACCTGCTGGTGCTTTCCATCGTCGCGGTACTGGCGCTGCTGGCCAAGAACATGGTGCGCTCCAATATTGGTCGCTGCTGGATGGCGGTGCGTGACATGGACGTCGCCGCTGAGGTCATCGGCATCCGCCTGATGCGAGCCAAGCTGCTGGCCTTCGCGATCAGCTCGTTCTACTGCGGCGTGGCGGGCGCGCTGTATGCGTATGCTTATCTCGGTACCGTCGAGCCCGAGGCCTATAGTCTTGACCTGTCTTTCCGCATTCTGTTCATGGTGATCATCGGCGGATTGGGTTCGGTGATGGGCTCCTTCCTCGGCGCGGCCTTTATTGTGTTGCTGCCGGTGCTGCTCAACACACTGGCGCACGCAGCGAGCATTTCTACTGCGGTTGCCTCAAATCTTGAATTGATGGTGTTCGGTGCGCTGATCATTTTCTTCCTGATCGTCGAACCGCACGGGCTCGCTCGGCTCTGGCAGATCGCCAAGGAAAAACTCAGGCTCTGGCCATTCCCGCACTAAGCAATGACGATCATTGATCAATGATCACGCATGATGAAAATGACTAATAGCTACTGATTCCTAACGAATGACAACGAAGGAGGCAAAAATGAAGTTCGTCAAATCCTTGCTGCTCAGCGCGGTGCTGGCGGCCACCACGAGCATGGCCATAGCTAACGAACAATTTGTTCCACTACTGTCCTACCGCGTCGGCCCCTATGGCTCGAACGGTACCTCATTCTTTGGCGGCATGATCGACTACATGAACTTGGTGAACATGAGTGGCGGTATCAACGGCGTGAAGCTCACCTGGGAAGAATGCGAAACGGAGTACAACCCCTCGCGCGGCGTGGAATGCTATGAGCGCTTAAAGAGCAAGAATGGCGGTGCGTCCATTGTGGAGCCGCTGTCGACCGGTATTGCGTATGGCATTCTGGATCGCGTCGCCAAAGACAAGATCCCAATGACCACGCTGGGCTATGGTCGCTCGGATGCCGCCAACGGCAAAGTCTTCCCGTATGTGTTCCCGCTGCTGAGCACTTACTGGAATCAGGCAGGTGCGATGATTGTCCATCTTGGCGAGAAGTCTGGCGGCATGGACAAACTCAAAGGCAAGAAGATCGTCCATCTGTTTCATGATTCAGCCTATGGCAAAGAGCCGCTGCCGGTGCTGGAAGCAGAAGCGGCGAAATGGGGCTTTGAACTCATCAAGATTCCGGTTGCGCCTCCGGGCAATGAACAGCAGTCGCAGTGGCTGCAGATCCGTCAGGCCAATCCCGATTACGTAATCATGTGGACCTTCGGCGTGATGAGTGCGGTGGGACTCAAAACCGCGCAGCGTAACGGTTTCCCGCGCGAGAAAATCCTTGGCGTCTGGTGGGCCGGCTCGGAAGAAGACACCGAACCCGCCGGTGATGCCGCCAAGGGCTACTCGGCAATGAGCTTCACTACGCCGGGCAACTTTCCTGTGCTCGATGAAATCCGCAACAAGCTCTATGCCACTGGCAAAGGCAATCTGAAAGAGCTGGATCGCGTCGGCAATGTGATGTACATGCGGGGTATCGCGGCCACCGTGCTGATGGTCGAGGCGATGCGTGTCGCACAGAACAAATATGGCAAAGGCAAAGTGCTGAGCGGTGAGCAGATGCGCTGGGGCCTGGAGAACCTGAACGTCGATGCCGCTCGCCAGAAAGCACTCGGCGTCTTCGACATGTTCCCGCCGATCAAAACCTCCTGCGATGATCATGAAGGTTCAGGCGCGGTGAAGGTCGTTCAGTGGGATGGCAAGCAGTGGATTTCCGTGTCGAAGAACTGGATCACCGGCGACAAGGCACTGGTGCGCAAGCTGCTGGAAGAATCTTCTGCAGCTTATGCGAAAGAAAAAGGCATTACGCCGGCTTGCATGAAGTAATCACGCTTGCATGTCTGAAGACACTGGACCCTCGGCATCCGCCGAGGTGACGGCTTTGGCGTCATCAGCCTCACTGCCGTCATCTCGGCGCAGGCCGGGATACAGTGACTTTCGCCGCGCACCCTGCTGTCACTACTGGACCCATTAATGCGACGACCACCGCCATGACGACCGCCATGACCACCGCACCCATCCTGAACCTCAATAATATCGAGGTCATCTACGAC
>JBEDGK010000246.1:0-2740 GCA_041174665.1 Pseudomonadota bacterium | reverse complement strand
CGTCTGGGCAACGGCAGGCCTTGCGTGTGACAGGCAGCTTGTGGGGCACTTACGCGCCGCTGGTCGATACCAATCCCTTCGTTCGCGCATCCAGCGCCGAGCTCAGCCAATGGCCTGTGTTTACGCTCAGGCGTGGCGAAACAACGCGGGTGCTCAGTTATCTGCGGCCTAACCTGAATTTTCAGGGGGGCTTCGCGCCAGTGCAATTCATCGATCATGCCCGCTTTCTGGAGCTGCGCCGCTATGGGCTACATCTGGAGGGCGTACTGGCCGGTGTGCTGTTCGCGCTGGCGATCTTCGGCTGGTACTCAGCGTTCCAGAACAAGGATCGCACCAGCGTGATGTACGCGGTGTGGATCATGTTTGCGCTGCTGTCAGCTTCCAGCCTGCGCGTTCATGACGGCATGCGGCTGATGGAGTTCTATATCGACGTCGAAGGTGCCCGGTTTGGACATATCACGGTCGCCCATGTGCTGATCACGGTATTCGCTTACGGTCAGTCGATGGGTTATGTGCTGTTTGCGCGGAACTTTCTGGACCTGAAATCCCTGATGCCCAAGGTGTTCAGTTTCACCAACTGGTACCTCGCGCTGACGCTGGCGCACATGATGGTGGTGCTGTTCATCGACCACGGTCTGAGCCTGAAGGCACTGTGGCTGCCGCTGTGGGGCATGATACTAGCCGTGCTCCTGACGATCTACGGCTGTGCTTTCATTCGCTACCGGCAGGGGCTGCGGATTGCAAAGTTTTTCATGCTGGCGATGGCTCCGTATATTTTTTTCCGCTTTGTGTTCTTTCTCGGTTTGGTGAATGTGCAGTCGCCTTTCATGCTGCTTCCGAAATCCGGATTCGGACTGTTCATTCAGAACCCGAATACCGCGCAGGCGATTGGTGTAGCGGCCGAGGCGTTGATCATGGCGCTGGCCGTGTTCAGCAAGAACCGGTGGCTGCAGGAAGAGCTGAACCAGAATATCCGCGCACAATCTGAGCTGATACAAAACCAGAATGTGATGCTCGAAGCAACCGTGGCCGAGCGCACGCGAGAGCTCAGCGAGAGCAAGGCAAGAACAGAGCAGCAGCATCAGATGGTGGTCGATTCGATCACCTATGCCAGCCGTCTGCAAAAGGCGCAGCTGCCGCGCTCGCAACGGCTGGCTGGACAGTTCGCGTCCATTCACGCGATCTGGGAACCGCGTGACACGATAGGCGGCGATGTCTGGTGGGTGTCGCTGCCGGACCCCGAGGGCCGTGTCGCGCTGGCGCTGGCGGACAGCACCGGGCATGGTGTGCCGGGTGCCATGCTCTCGGTGCTGATCAGTACGTCGCTGGAGCGCACCTTTGCGACCGATCCGGATATAGATCCCTCTGCGGCGTTGATGGCGCTCGATCAGGCATTGCGCCTCGGGCTGAATCAGCACACCAGCGACGCCGATAGCGACGACGGCTGCGATGCGGCGGTGGTGCGCATCGACCGCGCGCATCGCGTGCTGGAATTTGCCGGTGCCAAGCTGGGTTTGCTGCATCTGAGGCCGGGCGGAGAAGTCGAGCGCGTTCATCCGTCAAGGGTGTCGCTCGGCTACCAGCAGCCTCCCAAGGAAGCGCCGGCACTGCAGCGAATCGAGTACTCCTCGGGCAGTATTTTTGTACTGGTGTCTGATGGCTTTACCGACCAGATCGGCAGCGATGGCGAGAGTCGGCGGGCGTATGGCAACCGGCGACTGGTCGAGTTGCTGCAGGCGTGTCGGGGTAACAGTGCGCAAATCATTGCTGAGCGCATGAACGACAGCCTCGCAGCATGGCAAGGCAGCGAAATTCGGCGAGATGACGTGACGGCGATTGTGTTTCAGCCGCTTTGATACTCGAAGACGGGCTTCCCGGCTCAGAACAACGCCATCTGAGATTCTTCCAGCAGATAGTCCGCAACGAACTGCAATAACATCTTGTGTTGTTTCCCGTGATGCCAGTGTGCCTGCATGTTCTTCTTCTGGTACCAGCTTTGCTCACTTTCCAGATGACAGCCGATGAGACCGATCGATCCTTGCACGATGGCCATCGGGTCGCCGTTCGCATAGGTCGCGATCTTTTCGAATTCTCCGCCGGTGAATGTCGGGCCATCGTAAAAATACATGCGCTCCTCCGAGCCGCGCCAGACCACGGGCAGGGTGGTGCCGTAGGAAGAGCGAATATCCGCCGTACGGCGCTTGATGTACTGAACGACGCGCGTATCTTCCAGTATGTCGAAGTAGTATGAACCGGCCCAGTACGCGCCCATGCAGATCCCGAGGTAACGGCCTCCGCGCTTGAGTAGTTTCTTTATCTCGTGAATATTCGCGCGCAGAAGATGATCGAACGATCCGGCATCACCATGACCGCCGGGGAACACCACCATGTCGATATCGTCAAAGAAGCCGTCCGGTACCTTGTGCTTGGTGAAAATGCGGACGTTATAAACCGAGGAAAGCGCCTGAATGACACCGTTCACAGATTCAATCGAGCAGAACGGGTGATGCATGAAGATGGCGATCGTCTTTTTCACGGCGAGTTGTTCGGGCGAGCCAATAGATTTGTTTTTGTGTGAGGGTCGGGTACCCGTGGACCGTAATCTAGCCGATTTTTCGGTTTTTACGCAGCGCGACCCGAACCGAGACGCAGGGTTACGGTTGCATGTTCAAATTGCTAATAACCCCCGAAATCAAGGGGCAATTGAAGCAAAAAGATGCTAATATGATATCTATAATAT
>JBEDGK010000245.1:0-4481 GCA_041174665.1 Pseudomonadota bacterium | reverse complement strand
ACAGGTGCTGTCTGACAAGATGGCGAAAGACGCCGTGAGCCGTCGGGCTACGACAGATGTTCCCCATGCAGAGGAAAAGAACACTGAAAGAGGGCGACTTTGTTGTCATTCTGGTTTTCATTTGCGAAACGCGGAGCGCACGGTGTGCGACACGACGCTTTATTGCGGATTATCATGCCATGAAATTCAAACTCGGCCCGCCGGCAGCGGCGAGGCAGAAAGTAAGCGGAGATCTGTGGATAGTGCGAGCGTGCCTGCTGAAAAAAATCACCCCGTCGGCGATGCCGCGGGCAGCGAGCCAGGAACCCCGTCTCGGGTCAGGGCGATACTGGTCGGCTCGGTCGGTAACCTGATCGAATGGTATGACGTCTATGCGTACTCGGCCTTCGCTCTGTACTTCGCGCCCTCGTTTTTTCCATCGACGGACCCGGTCACGCAGCAGCTCTCCGCGGCAGCAGTATTTGCTGCGGCCTTTGTGATCCGTCCAATTGGCGGGATTTTGTTTGGCTGGATCGCTGATCGCCATGGTCGACGGCGAGCTTTGCTCTATTCCGTGCTGCTGATGTGCTTTGGTTCGCTGCTGATTGCGGTCAGCCCCACCCATGCAGAGATTGGCGCCGGCGCGGCAGTGATACTGATCGTTGCACGTTTGCTTCAAGGCCTGAGCCAGGGTGGAGAGTACGGTGCCAGTGCGACCTATCTTGCCGAGATGGCGGACCCTCGTCATCGGGGTTTTTACTCCGGTGTCTGGTATACCACGCTGATTGGCGGTCAGCTCGCAGCAGTGCTGCTGCTGCTACTGTTGCAGAAGGTATTTCTCACACCTGAAGAACTGAAGGCGTGGGGCTGGCGCATACCTTTTGCGATTGGCGCGCTGCTCTCCTTTTACGCACTGTTCATGCGGCGCGATATGCACGAGACAGATCATTTCAATGAGGCAGCCGATATGGCGGCTTCGTCAGGGTCTTTGAAAGCCTTGTTCCGACACTGGCGCGAGTTGCTGCTGGTGATCGGTATTACGATCGGCGGTACTAGCGCGTTCTATACTTACACAACCTATATGCAGAAATTCCTGAAGTTGTCAGTGGGCCTGGACGAGACACAGGTGAGCACCGTGGTTGTGGGTTACCTGATTGTCGCGTTGCTGCTGCAACCCGTATATGGCGCACTGTCTGACCGCGTCGGACGAAAGCCGCTGCTGATCTGGTTCGGCGTGATGGGTGTGCTCTGCACCGTGCCGTTGCTGACAGCGCTATCGCAAACAAAGAGCCCATGGGTGGCTTTCTTTCTGATTAGCGGTGCCTGGCTGATCATCTCTGGCTATACTGCGATCACCGGCATTATCAAGGCCGAACTGTTTCCGACCTCGGTGCGCGCATTGGGCGTGGGCCTGCCCTACGCACTGACCGTGTCTGTCTTTGGCGGTTCGGTGGATACTATTGCGTTGGCCTTTAAGCAGGCCGGGCACGAGAGTTGGTTTTATTGGTATGCCACCGCGTGCATTGCCCTATCGTTGCTGGTCTATTTGACTATGAGGGATACACAGCGGCATTCGCAGATGGAAAGGCATGTATAGCGCTGCGGCGAATCCCTGAGATCGGTGCTGCACTGACAAGCTTATTTTCGGCAGATGAGGACAATCGCGGGGCAGGGCTGCTGCTGAAAGCCGACAGCCCATCGTGACACTCATTTTGTATAAGTGCCACGTGAAACCTCTGCGGCCACCAACACAAACGGCTTGCGCTCGCCCTAGTCTTGCATGCGTACTTCGAAGAACTGGTTTAGCACTCTGCCGAGCTTGCGAACGGACAGCACTTCATACGATGTCTGAGCCGCTCCCGTATCGATCGTGGTGATCTTCCAGCCAGTGCTATTCACGAAGTGGCCCATCATCTGGCCGTCATCACGCTAAACAATGAATTCTGCGCCGGCGACGGTTTTATAGTAAGTCTTGCCGCTTTCCAAGACCTCCAGCACACCATTGCCATCGACTTTGGACGTGTCACTGATCATGCAGGTCAGATCATTGCTGGCGCGAGCTGGCAACATAAGGAAGATCATCCGGAGCATCATCGTGAAACCCGCTGAGGGAGTTTAAGCATCGAAGATTTTTTATGAGAGTGATGTGATTGACAGCGATGCATGATGGTACGAAAACCGATCTATGAATTTAGCAGTACTACAATTTGCCCAACCCAATCTCATTCGAAAGAATAGTGATGGCATTCAGACGATCGGGAAAGCTGCTTACATAGGCCCGTAATGCGTTTCTTATGTGGTTTTCGAATTCCAGTGCCCGGTAGTATCGGATCACGCGATCCTTATCTAGAAAATCATAGGCGGTTACCTTGTACTTTGCCCAGCTAGGCCAGTCGCGGAACAACTCTTTTACCTCAGGGTCGCTGCTATGCAGCCGGCATTCAAACCCGCTTTCTCCAAACTCGGCAAAATAAGGGCTCTGTGTCGGGTCGGGACCCATGAAAGCACGTAGCTTCTCTGGGTCGCTCCAAAGCAGATTGCGCAAACAGAAATCGAGTGCCTGATCAGATTCTGGGTCAAGGAAGTGAAAGGGTAGCATGTCTGACTTGTACAAAAAGTGCATCGCGGGCTCCGGAGGATTGGACGAAGTCCGCAGCATGTAGTCAAAAACCGGATATAGATCCGGCGCCCGCGACCCTTCCGACCGGCTATGATGAAATCGCCAAGGCAGACTGTGAAGTACGTGAGTGCTGCATTGCTACGTGGGTTTGATGATCAGTGTGACGTGGCTAATTACGTTGCCAGTTCGCCGCAAGTCAAACAAGCTTTAATCGGAATCAAAAACGCTGCGCCGCGACGTAATACACGTGGGTAGCGTGGATCATCGATAGCCTCAGGTGGTCAGCAGATCACGCAACCAGGCGCCGATATCGTCAATCTCTTCTTCGCAGACCGAGTGCGGCATCATGTACTCATGCCATTCGACTGGATGGCCAAGCTCTTGCAACAGATCGCGCGATGCCTCTGCACGACTGATCTGCACTACGGGATCGCCTCGGCCATGTGCCATGAAGATCGGTGTGTGATGGTTGGCCTCACTGCGCTCATCTTTGACCACGGCAGAGAGCGGTAGATAGCCAGACAAGCAGATCAATCCGGCTAGTTTTTCTGGATAGCGCAGACCTGTCTGCAGCGTCATGGCGCAGCCTTGGGAGAAACCGGCCAGAACAATCCTTGACGCGGGGATGCCACGCTCATTCTCTTGAGCGATCAATTGCTCAATCTGTTTTTGTGATTTGCGTAGGCCGGCCTCGTCTTCACGTCGCACCAGATCCATGCCGAGGATGTCATACCACGCGCGCATCACATAACCATTGTTGATCGTGACTGGCATGGTCTCTGCGTGTGGAAAGATGAAACGTATCGCCGGGCAGCCGGACAGATCGAGCTCGCGCACGATAGGTACGAAATCGTTACCATCGGCGCCGAGGCCATGCATCCAGATAACGGCAGTGGACGGCGATTCACCAGTGAGGATCTGTACGGTCTCAAGCATGAGGGACTCTTTTTTGTGGATGCGGCAGGGATTATTTTTGACGGATGGCAGATTTGGGCCGGAAGGCTTTGCACACCGTCTCATGAGTCTCGATGTATGGGCCACCGATCAGATCGATGCAATAGGGAACGGCTGCAAAGATACCGCTGATGAGCTGATTGCCGGATTCATCCCTGAGCCCTTCCAGCGTTTCGCGTATCGACTTTGGCTGACCCGGTAGATTCATGATCAGTGCCGCATGGTCTGCGGTTTCACGGATTACCGCGACCTGACGCGAGAGAATTGCCGTTGGCACGAAGCGCAGACTGATCTGCCGCATCTGCTCGCCAAACCCCGGCATCATTTTAGTGCCTACCGCCAGCGTGGCCTCGGGCGTCACATCACGTCGCGCGGGGCCAGTGCCACCAGTGGTCAGCACCAGATCGCAGCCGACCTCATCGACCAGCTCGATCAGGGTCTTCTCGATCTGCGGCTGCTCATCGGGTATTAATCGCGTCTGCATTTGCCACGAGCTGGCGAGCGCCTGCGTGAACCAGTCTCGCAGCGCAGGCACGCCCTGGTCTTCGTAAACGCCGCTGGAGGCGCGGTCGGAGATCGATACCAAGCCGATGATCAGTTCGTCAGGATTCGTCCTCATTTTTTTCATGGGTTTCATCAAAATCAGTGGCGGATGATGGGACCCGCAGCGATTTCAGGATCTGGAAAATCTCACGGTAGGCCTTCGGCGGTTTGGTCTCTGCCAGTTCTTTGCGTGCATTGCGTATCAGTGTGCGGAGGTGCTGGATATCCAGTTCAGGATGTTCTGAACGCAATTCGGTCAGCGCCTCATCATCTGCGAGCAGGCGATCTCGCTGCCGTTCCACCCTATGCAGCGCCGCTGCTTCGGCCTTGGATGCGCCGCGCCAGCTGTCCACAACCTGTTGTATCGCGGCGACTTCGGCATCAG
>JBEDGK010000244.1:0-4924 GCA_041174665.1 Pseudomonadota bacterium | reverse complement strand
ACCTGATTCGCTGGTACCTGTCGCTGGGCGTGCCGATGCTCGAAGGCTGGGCGCAAACGGAATCATGCGCGCTGGGGACCATGACTCAGCCTCAGGGCATCCGTCCGGGAACGATCGGTCGCGCGTTGGCCGGTACGGAGGTCAGGGTGGATCCGGGTAGCGGTGAGCTATTGATTCGTGGCCCGAATGTGTTCATGGGTTACCTCAATCAGCCCGAGAAAACTCGTGAGACCATTGATGCCGATGGCTGGCTGCATACTGGTGATGTGGGTGCGATGGATGCAGACGGCTATTTTCGTATTACGGACCGGATGAAGGACATCATTATCACAGCCGGTGGAAAAAACATCACGCCGAGCGAATTCGAGAATGAGCTCAAATTCTCACCCTATCTGACCGATGCGGTGGTCATCGGCGACCGGCGTCCTTATCTGGTCGCGATTATCATGATCGATCAGGAAAATGTGGAGCGATTTGCGCAGGATAATGACGTGCCTTTTTCAAATTACGCCAGCCTGACATCGGCACCCGAGGTGCTGGCATTGATTCAAGCCGAAGTCAGCAAAGTGAACAAGAAGTTTGCCCGAGTTGAGCAGATTAAAAATTTCTGGCTGCTGGATACTCAGCTGAGTGCCGAGGACGAAGAGCTGACGCCCACAATGAAACTGAAACGGAAGTTTGTCGAAGCGAAGTATGCGCAGCAGATTGAGAAGATGTACCAAAACTAAGCGTCTCTATCAAAATGCCGCTGCCAGCATTGGGGTCGCCTAGCGGTACCTCTGTACTGTCTGCGGCGGCGTCGTCCCTTTCCGGCGCTCATGTTGATAGGGACTCTAAAAGATAAAAAAGGAGACGGAAATGAAAAAAAATAAATTATGGAGTGTGCTGATGGCGGTGCTGCTGGCACCATCAGCGTGGGCGCAAATGCAAGGGGTTAGCAGTAACGAGATTTTGATTGGTTCAGTGCAGGATCTATCCGGCCCGATCTCGGCACTGGGCAAATGGGTGCGTAATGGCATGCTGATGCGCGTTGACGAAATTAATGCGCAGGGTGGCGTGCACGGTCGCAAGATCCGCTTGCTGATGGAAGACTCGGCTTATGATCCGAAAAAAGCCGTATTGGCAGTGCAGAAGCTGGTCAATCAGGACAAGGTATTCATGGTGGTGGGGCATATGGGTACCGCACAGAACAATGCGGCGATGCCAATCCAATTTGAAAAAAATATCGTCAATTTCATGCCGACTACGGGCTCGCGCGATATGTTCGAGCCACCGCATCCCTTGAAATTCGCATTGTTGCCACCGTATTTTTCGACCATGCAGGTACAAACCCCCGAGCTTTACAAGGCCAAGAAAGCCAGCAAGCCCTGCATCATTTATCAGGATGATGACTACGGTGTTGAAGTACTTGCTGGTGCCGAGGCGGGTCTGAAGTCGATCGGCGTGGAGCTGTTGGAGAAAACGACCTACAAGCGTGGCGCCACCGATTTTTCTTCTCAAGTCGCGAAACTTAAATCGGCAGGCTGTGATTTTGTCATCATGGGAACGCTTGTCCGCGATACCGTGACGATCCTCGGCGAGGCGCGCAAAGTGGGCATGACCGCGACCATGATGGGATCTTATGTCACCTTCACCGAATTGATTCCCAAGCTCGGTGGCAAGGTTGCCGAGGGTTTTTATTCAGTGAGCCTGCTGCAGACGCCATACGATGATGCATCCTCGCCGGCATTGCGCGAGTGGGTCGCCAAATACAAGGCAAAATTTGACGGTACCGAGCCCACGATACAATCCGAGTTGGGATACATGATGATTGACCTGTTCGCCCGGGCATCGCAAAAGGCGGGCCCAATACTGGATACCAAGTCATTCATCGCGGCGATGGAGTCGCTGGGGAAAGTGGAATATCCAATGTTCGAGAGTCCGGTTTACAGCTGGACGGCCACTCGTCGTCTGGGCAGTGCGCAATCCCGCATGTCCATCGTCGAAGGCGGTCGCTGGAAAGAGCTGGGCAATTACAAGTAATCTTGTACTCAGGCTTGTAAATTCCTGACGATGACGCAGTGTCTGTTCAAGCAGGCACTGACGTTCCCGAATTTGATTCATTTTTTTATTTACTTGCTTATTTAGGCAATATGACCGCACCTGCCCGTAGTTTGCCGCCCATTCTTCAGAAAATTGAATTCCCTGTCATTGGTAGTCCCCTTTTCATCATCAGCAATCCCAAGCTGGTCATCGCGCAGTGTATCGCTGGCGTGGTCGGCTCGATGCCGGCCTTGAATGCGCGGCCCGCGTCTCAGCTTGATGAATGGCTTGCTGAAATTACCGAGGCCTTGGCGGAGCATGACAAAGCGCATCCTGATCGTCCTGCGGCGCCATTTGCGATCAACCAGATTGTCCATAAAAGTAATGATCGCCTCGAGCATGACTTGCAGGTCTGCGCAAAGTACAAGGTACCCATCACGATCACCAGCCTGGGTGCGCGCGAAGATGTGAATCAGGCGGTGCACAGCTGGGGTGGCGTGGTACTACATGATGTGATCAACAACGTCTATGCGCACAAGGCAATTGACAAAGGGGCGGATGGCCTGATTCCGGTCGCGGCCGGCGCGGGGGGGCACGCCAGTGTGAAAAGTCCGTTTGCGATGATCCAGGAAATTCGTGAATGGTTTGGTGGTCCGGTCGCCCTTTCGGGATCCATCGCCTCGGGCGGTGCGATTCTGGCAGCGCAGGCGATGGGTGCCGATTTTGCGTATATCGGCTCGGCCTTCATTGCGACCGATGAGGCGCGGGCCGCGGATGCCTACAAAGAGATGGTTACAAAATCCAATTCAGACGATATTGTCTACAGCAATTTCTACACAGGCGTGCATGGCAATTACCTGAAAGGTAGCATCAGAAATGCCGGCATGGATCCGGATAATCTGCCTCAGAGTGATCCAAGCAAGATGAATTTCAGCAGTGGCGACAATGGCATCAGCGCCAAAGCCTGGAAAGACATCTGGGGCTGCGGTCAGGGGATAGGTGCGGTGAACGAGGTGGTGCCGGCGGCGGCATTGGTCGCACGTTTTCAGCGGGAGTACGCGGAGGCCAAAGCCCGTCTTTGTGCATGCTGAGTTAAATTCGGTGCTGCTTCAAAGCCCGCGCGCAATCACTTCCCGCATGATCTCGTTGGTGCCTCCGTAGATGCGCTGCACGCGCGCATCCGTGAACATGCGTGCGATCGGATACTCGTTCATGTAGCCGTAGCCACCGAAGAGCTGCACGCATTCATCCAGTACTTTGCCTTGCTGCTCGGTAGCCCACATTTTGACCATGGAGGCGGTTACGGTATCGAGCTTGCCCGCAACCTGATCTTCGACGCAGCGGTCAACAAAGGCCCGCGTGGCTTTCGCGATTGCAGCGATTTCGGCGAGCTTGAAACGCGTATTCTGGAAATCGAACAAGGGCTTGCCGAAAGCCTGACGCTCCTTGGTGTAAGCGAGTGTCAGCGCCAGTGCACCTTCGATGGCAGCCGCTGCGGTGACCCCGATAATCGCGCGCTCATAGGGTAAATCCGACATTAGCTGAAAAAATCCCTGACCCTCGACGCCACCCAGTACAGCGCTGGCCGGTATGATCACGTTATCGAAAAACAGCTCGGCGGTGTCCTGGGATTTCATGCCCATCTTGTCCAGCACGCGCCCGACCTTGAAACCAGCACAGTCTTTGGTTTCCACAATCAGAATGGAGATGCCGCGCGCGCCTTGTGCCGGATCAGTTTTGACAACGAGCAGCACTACGCCGGCCAGATAGCCATTCGTGATGAAAGTCTTGGCACCGTTGATGACGTAATCGTTGCCACGACGCTCAGCACGGGTGCGTATGCCTTGCAGGTCGGAGCCGCCGCCGGGCTCGGTCATCGCGATTGCACCGACGAGTTCTCCGCTGGCGAGTCTGGGTAAATAGTTGCGTTGCTGTTCGGGTGTGCCGTGATGCACGAAGTATTGTGCGACGATGCTGTGCACCGAGGTGGCCATACCCGTCAGGCCACGGCGCGCCATCTGGTCGTCGAACAGCGCCTCATGCCGAAAGTCGCCGCCACCGCCGCCGAATTCTTCGGGCACGTCCACGCACAAGAGACCCAGCTCGCCGGCACGACGCCAGATCGCATGACCGACATGCCCTTGCTTGCGCGCGGCGTCATCCTGCGGCGCGACTTCATTGTCAAGAAATCTGGCAACGTTATCGCGGAACAGATCCAGCTCTTCATTCATCCAAGAAGGACGCAAATCGATCGACATGGGAACCTCGGTGCGGGATGGTGTCATCATTTGGTCATGAGTTCAGGGTCGGGGAAATACCGGTGGACGTTTTTCGAGAAAAGCGAGCACGCCCTCGGAAAATGCAGCGCCATCAATCAATGCATGCTGTCGCGCGCGCTCATAGTCCAGCTGCTGCTGCAGATCATTTTTCAGGGACTGATCAAAAATCGCCCGCGTCTCAATTGCCGCATGTGCTGGCAAGCGCGCGAGGCGTTCGGTGAGGCGGGCAGCTTCTGCGGCAAGCGCATCATCATCGACACACGACCAGATCATGCCCCAGGCCGCTGCCTGCTCGGCGCTGATGCGTTGTCCCAGCAAGGTCATCGCGGTGGCGCGACCGGTGCCGATCAGGCGCGGTAAAAACCAGCTTGATCCCATGTCAGGCACGATACCCAATGCCGACATGAAAGGCAGGTAGACATAGGCCGAGCGCGCGGCAATCACGATGTCAGCAGCAAAGGCGATGCCGACGCTGCCGCCGGCTACAGGACCGTTCAGGATGGTCAGAATCGGAAAGGGCAGGCTGCGCAAGTCGGCGACAAGCTTGTTGTGACGGGTGCGCATCTGGTCATCAGTCCACTCGCCCCGGGTCTGCTCGCCCACATGCGTGGCTTGCGCGTTCA
>JBEDGK010000243.1:0-7503 GCA_041174665.1 Pseudomonadota bacterium | reverse complement strand
CGCTGGTACGGCATCATGTACCTGATTGCTTTCGTGCTGTTCATCATCCTTGGTCGTATCCGTATCAGGCAGGCTCACATCGCCAGCGCCGGCTGGACCGCAGCCAACCTGGAAGACATGCTCACCTACGGCGTGCTGGGCGTCATCATTGGCGGCCGCTTGGGCGAGGTGCTGTTTTATCACCCAGAGTATTACTTCCAACACCCTCAAGACATACTCGCTGTCTGGCACGGTGGCATGTCTTTTCATGGCGGTTTTCTAGGCGTGATGGCCGCCATGGGTATCTGGGCAAAGCGCCATGGCCGCCGGCTGATGGAAGTCATGGACCTTATCGCGCCGCTGGTGCCGCTGGGCTATGCAGCGGGCCGAATCGGCAATTTCATCAATGCTGAATTACCGGGACGCGTCGCTGATGCCAGCCTGCCTTGGGCGATGATGTGGCCGAATGTCGATACACTGCCCCGTCACCCATCGCCAATCTACCAGGCGCTGATCGATGGTGTGCTGTTGTTCATCGTGCTGTGGCTGTACTCGCGCAAGCCACGGCCTTATCTGGCTGTGAGCGGGGTGTTCGCTGCCGGCTATGGCTGTGCGCGCTTCTATACTGAATATTTCCGTATACCGGACTATGAGGTGTTCATTGGTCCGTGGATCATTTCTGCAGGACAGATGCTATCGCTGCCGATGATCGTGCTGGGCATGGCATTGCTCTTCATCGCTTATAAAAAACCGCCTACCGCTGAACACGCATGAACGCCAATCTGTACGCATTGTTTCGCTCGCGCTTCCCGAATGATCTTGATGATTGCTGGCTAGAGACCCATGACGGCTTTTACTTCAGCTGGCGCGATCTGGAACGCGGCACGGCAAAGATCGCCAACCTGTTCGCTACACTGAATCTGCCAGCGGGCTCGCGCATCGCCGCACAAGTCGAAAAATCGCCGGAAGCACTGATGCTGTATCTGGCCATCGTGCGCGCCGGTTTCGTCTACCTGCCACTGAACACCGCGTATCGCGCCGAAGAGATGCGCTATTTCATCGACAATGCATCACCCGCCGTCGTGGTCTGTTCACCGGAGAATTTTGGCTGGGTGTCGCAGATTGCGTTTCGTAACGGCACAAAGTATCTATTCACGTTGGATGAGCCTCGCGAGGGTCGCAACAGCGGCAGCCTGCTGTCGCGCGCGGCGCATCATCCGGATACCTTTGATACGGTTCATCGTAACGAGGATGATCTCGCGGCTATTCTCTACACATCTGGCACCACCGGTCGCAGCAAAGGCGCAATGCTCAGTCACGGCAATCTGGCCGCGAATATCCGCGTGCTGCACGAGTTCTGGCGCTGGCAGCCGGGCGATGTGCTGCTGCACGCGCTGCCGCTGTTTCATATTCATGGCTTGTTCGTCGCTGCGAACGGCGCACTGATGAACGGCAGCAAGATGATCTTTCTGCCAAAGTTTGATACGAACGCTGTGATCCGTCATCTGCCGCGCTGTACGGTATTCATGGGTGTACCCACCTACTATGTCCGCTTGCTGAATGATGCCGCTTTTGACAAGGCTGCATGCGACAACATCCGCCTGTTTGTCTCCGGCTCTGCGCCGCTGCTGACCGAGACTTTTGACGATTTCGCAGCGCACACTGGTCACACCATACTGGAGCGCTACGGCATGAGTGAGACCGCAATGCTGACCTCCAACCCCTTTGAAGGCATGCGCAAGGCTGGCACAGTCGGCCCCGCGCTGCCAGGCGTATCGGTGCGCGTGGTGAACAAGGAAGGCCAGCCGTGTGCGGTGGACGAGATCGGCGACATTCAGGTGAAAGGACCGAATGTCTTCAGCGGCTACTGGCAGATGCCGGAAAAAACTGCGGAAGAGTTTACCGCTGACGGTTATTTCAAGACCGGTGATGTCGGCCGGTTTGACAGCGATGGCTATCTGTCGATTGTTGGTCGCAGCAAGGACCTGATTATCTCCGGCGGCTACAACGTGTACCCGAAAGAGATTGAATCCGTGATTGACGAGATGCCGGGTGTACTGGAGTCTGCCGTGATCGGTATCGCGCATCCGGATTTCGGCGAGGCAGTGACGGCGGTCGTAGTGCCACGCGATGGCGCGGTATTGTCAGAAGCGGTCATCATCGAATCACTGAAGCAGAAGATCGCAAACTTCAAGGTGCCCAAGCGCGTGCATGTGGTGGACGAGCTGCCACGCAATACGATGGGCAAGGTGCAGAAGAACATGTTGCGCGAACGGTTTGGACAAGACTCTGAATAATGACTTGCACAGCGATGCATACTTTCAAAGCAGTGCGCTCCCAAACCGTCATCGCGGCGCATGCCGAGATCCATCGTTGATCTGGCAGTGACCTGCCACACACGAAGTCCGCAGCGCGCAACGATGGATTCTGACTTTCGTCAGGATGACGATGTAAACGGTAGCCGGATTCTCAGAAGAAGGCAGGGGTCAACTTCTTGTGACACTTACCATCGGGCCAGATTACATCTGCCCTTCACCGAAACGCCTTGTAAGCCATGTACCCCGCCAGCGCATACAGCACGATCGCAAATACTTTCTTCAGGCTCTTCACTGGCAGTGCATGCGCTGTCCTCGCTCCCAGCGGCGCGGTGAACACGCTGGCCGCAGAAATCACCACCAATGCAGGCAGATAGATGAAGCCCAACGACCCTGCGGGCAAGCCCGGCTCTTGCATGCCGTAATAGATATTCGACAGTGTGCCCGCGAGCGCGATGGGAAATCCAAGTGCTGCACTAGTGGCCACTGCATTGTGGATGACCACGTTACACCAGGTCATGAAAGGTACAGAGATGAAACCACCGCCAGCACCCACCAGCCCTGACAACACGCCAATCACCGTTCCTGCGCCCAGCATGCCGGGTGGCGGGGGCAATTCACGCGTGGGCTGGGGTTTTTTGTCAAACAGCATCTGCGTAGCAGAGAAGCCGACAAAGATCGCAAAGAACATCGCCAGACCCGATGAGCTCAGCTGGGCGCCTATCCATGGCCCGACCCATGAGCCAACCAGTATGCCGGGCGCGAGCAGCTTCACCACCGGCCACAGCACCGCACCTCGCTGGTGATGCGCTCTGACAGACGACAGCGACGTAAACATGATGGTAGACAGTGAGGTCGCGATTGCGACATGCACGACGATCTCTTTGGAAAATCCTCGTGCCGATAGCAGCATGGTGATGAAAGGTACCATCAGCATACCGCCGCCAATACCCAGCAAGCCAGCGGCAAAACCGGTGAAAGCGCCGAGCACCAGAAATGAAATGATGAGTACAGGATCCATGCACAGCTTTCAGCGGGATGAGGGGTTGTTGGTCAGGTTTTTTTGGGGATGAGCTTATTGACGATGAAATTCCATTCAGCTGATGTCACCGGCGTAATCGACAGACGGTTGCCACGCTTGAGGACGATCAGGTCTCCCAGCTGGGACTGCTCGCGTAATTCGGGCAATCCGATCAGCCGTGTCTTCTTCATCGCCTTCACATCGACCAGTAACCAGCGTGGGTTCTCCTGATTTGATTTTGGATCGAAATAAGGACTTTTACGATCGAACTGGGTGGGATCGGGATAAGCAGTACTGGCGACTTCCGCGAGACCGGCAATACCAGGCTCGGCGCAGCTGGAGTGGTAGAACAGCACGCCATCACCGATGCGCATGTCATCGCGCATGAAATTACGCGCCTGATAGTTGCGCACGCCGGTCCAGGCAATGGTTCTGCCTTTGGCGGCGAGCGCATCATCAATGCTCGCTTCATCGGGCTCGGATTTCATCAGCCAGTAACGCATGCTGCTCGGGTATTTATGTGTTTGTTCTTTTAGAGATCCACGCAGCATGCACCACGATCATGAATGGCAAAAAAAAAGCAGCTGCATCTGATGCAGCCGCTCGGTATCAAGTCCCGCCTGTGCCGCTGTGCCGGCATCCTGAACCTGACGGTTCAAGGTGGCTACAGTAGTTCAATATTGGGATCGTCGGACGAGCGACGTTCACGCCTATTGAACGAATCCCACAGCCGATGCACGTGAATGGTTCAAGGAATATATGGCAATCGCGAACACGGCAGGAACGCCCAGTCTACCGCAAACTGCCGACGTGTCAAAGATTTTCGCAACGATCGAGCAAAGAATTTAAAACAGTTTTTCCTGAGGAGCGAGTGCGGTGTCAAGGATCGCATTCATCGAGGTGATTTTCTCGCGCACCTCGGACAGACTCATTGACGAAAACGGTCCGCTCGCGTTGCGGGATGCAAGAAAATCAGCGGCAATGCCCAGCGCGGCCATCACTGCGATACGGTCGGTGCCTTTGATCTTGCCGGCATCGCGAATGGCGTTCATGCGCTCGTCGAGGTAAGCGACCGCTTGCTTCAGAGCGAGCTCCTCACCCTCCTTGCAGGCGAGGCGGTAAGCCTGGCCCATGATGGTGACATCAAGCGTGGTCATGCAGCCTCCTGATCACTGGGAACGGGCATGGCATCGATCAGCGCCGCGACACGGTCGTGCGCCTCTTGCATGCGCGCCGCGAGTCGGGCATTCTCCTCGGTCAGCGTCGCCATGGACGTGCGCAGCTCAGCGTTCTCGCGACGCAAGGACACCGACAGCTCAGCCAGGTGCCTGACTTTGTCCAGTAGTGAAGAGAATTCGGAAATCATCCCGGCACTATAGTCGTCGGAGCGAATTTCCGTCAATACATTCAGGGACTTGTCGTCGATTCTTCAGAGTTTGCCTGAGTCATGATGCGAAATTCGAAAGTATTTTTGCCCATCGCTGCCATCTGGCTACGCTCTCACTGTCATCCGCGCTTGATCTTTTCTTGCTGGACAACTGCCCGCGCCCCCGCCAGCGATCGATACGCCTGATACTCAGTCTTCGGCTCGCGGTAACGCAACCACCGCGCGACCTGTCGGCTTGCATGGTCGAGATTGGCGGATCGCCCCAGATCTGCAGGATGTAGCGCAAGCCGCAGCACCGGCCAGCGGCTCTCACGCAAATAAATCGTACGCTGAATGTCGCGCCATAGTGCATCGCCTGCGGGCAAACGGGTCGAGTAGGTAATCGTTGGTGCGATGAGGCTTTTTCCGTCAGCCAGCCGTATCCAGCGACGGTACAGCCCCAGATACTCAAAACCCGCTCGGCGCACGGCGCTGATGCCTTGCGCATTGATCATCCATGCCGGCGGCACAAAACCCTTGGCAACCCACCGATGTGCGCTCAGCCAGCGCTGACCCTGATGCAGTCGCTGCAGCGCGAGCGATTCGTCAAGCGCAGAAAATTCTCCTTCAGATCGTGTCAGCACACGCCGCCGCCAACAGTCCGACAGAGGGACCGGCTGCTCGTCCAGGTGGGTATATCCATGGAGACAGAGTTCATGCTCCTGCTCGTGCATTGCGGTAATGCAGTCAACGAACGCCTGTGCACTCGGTCCTTTGCCATCATCCTGCCGATGCCAGTCCGGAACCAGCAATAACGTAAGCGGCAGATTTTTCAGGAAAGGCAGATTGATCAACTGCTCGCAAGCCTCCCAGGTAAACACCGATACATCATGAATCGACACGCAGAATACGTGTCCGGTAGGCATGGGATAAGTCATCGCGTCTCAGTGCGCAATGAAGCGAGTTCGGCCAAGCGAACCTGCCCGCTGCCTAGCAGAGTTTCGTAATGCCGCATCAGTTGCGGCATGATGCAGTCCCACCCATAGCGAACAACGGCTTTCTGTCGCGCGCGACGGCCCATCGCTGGCAGATCGGCACTGAACAATGAACGTATGCCCTCGGCCAGCGATGCGCTGCTGCCGGACTCCGCCAGTAATCCGGTGTCCGCATCCACCAGCTCAGCCACCCCACCGCCCTCGACGCCAAGCACTGGCAAGCTGCACGCCATCGCCTCAAGTACCACCAGTCCAAAAGTTTCATGCTGGCCGGGATGAACGAACGCATCGGCACCGCCGATCAACGACGCCAGTGCACTTGCATCTTGCTGATAGGGCAGGCAGCTGACGCGACCCGAGGCAGAGATCCGGCTACCGCCACCGATCAGCAGCAGATGATAAGGATGGCCCAGGTGCTCGACGGCTGCGATCAGTGCAGCGAGATTCTTCTCTCGTGAAAAACGGCCTGCGTAGACCAGCAGACGACAATCGGCAGGCAGGCCCAGGCGACGCTTCAGCCAAGGGTCGCGGCGACCGGGCGCGAATATCTCGGTATCAACTCCCAGCGGCTGATGTCTGGCCTGACGAATGCCGATGGCTTGCAGTTTGTGCAAACTCGCACGACTTGGCGCGAGCACCAGATCGAAGTGCGCATACAGCTTGCGCAAATAATTTTCTGCGGCCAGTTGTCCGAGCGCTCCCATGCGGCGCGAGGCCAGTTGCGGCAAGTCGGAGTGGTAGAACGCGAGTGCGGCGATATTCAGCTTATCTCTGGCCTGAATCGCGCTCCAGGCAAACTGATACGGGTCACCTGCCTCGATGAGCTGCGGCTGCAGACTGATCAGGCGCCGGGTGGCCAGCGCTGCCGAGAGCGGCCAGCGGAATCCCTGACCAAACGGTATGGGAAAACTGGGTATCGCGATCAGGTCAGGATCATCATCATCCCTGCGCACCGGCGCGATGATGGTATGGCGAATGGTACTTTTCTGCCGAAGCCAGCACGACTTGGCGCGCAAATACGTACGGACTCCGCCAGTGCGGGCAGGATAAAACAGACTGATGTCGACGAGATGCACTTTGACAGCCGGCGTGGTGGAATCTCGCAAGGTAAAGCTTGCGCACCTCTGTCTGCTTGATGAATATCAGTTGCCTCTGGCGAGCGCATCACTGCTCTCAAGCGGATCAATTTCCCACAGCCGTCCATCAACGGTGATGAGGGCAGTACGTATCTGCTTGCCAGAAAAATGTGCAGCACAGGCATCGCGGTAACGTGCGAGCTGCTGCATATAACGCTCACGCTGGCTGTCAAAAAAATTCCGTTTGTAATCCAGTATCCAGACCGTATGATCGATGATGACTAGACGATCCACGAAACCCAGTTCACCCTGATGCACCAGCGCCATTTCGTTGCATGCAAAATCATGCAGGGAAGGATCAAAGAATTTTGTCAGCGTTTCCGACGAGAGCAAGGTCTGCGCCTGCCGACAAATCATATCGGCTTGCTCGACCGAGCAGTTGAGCCACTGCGCAACGCGTGCTGGTGCCGGCACCTGCACCGGCCAACTACCGGCACTGGTGAGGTACTCCATCAGCGCATGAAGCAGCTTGCCCTCCAGCGTAGCTTCAGTGTGCTGATCATCAACGGCCAACACCGGAGGTGGCGGTAATCTGGGGGGAACAAACAAAGGCAAACTGAATTCTTGCCCGGGCTGTGCGGCGACGGTAGCCACCTCTGCAACTGCTTTTTCATCAGCCATCGCAAAGCGCTGATACCAGCTGCCGCTCACCATGCCATCACCATCCTTGCCATCATGCACACCACTGATG
>JBEDGK010000242.1:0-3174 GCA_041174665.1 Pseudomonadota bacterium | reverse complement strand
TTCACGCATTGCATGGTCTTATGCCAGAACATCGCCCCTGATCCGCCGTACTCCTCGGGCAGCATCAGCATGCTCAGATGAATCGCTTCCAGTTCTTTCATCCGGTGGTAGTTCATCAATCCGCGGCGCTCGAGTTCTTTGTACGAGGCGCAGTTGGCTTCAATTTCGCTCAGGCTGGGTTGTTGCGCATGCGCGCACTCATGAAAATAAACAAAGTCCCAGATGGCCGGTGTGCCTTTGGCGGTTTTTTTGTGGGCCTCGGCATCGATAATGATAGTGGGCCAGCCATCCGCTGCGAGCCGCATCACAGCGACGGCTCTGCCGAGTTCAGGATGGCGCTCATCGCTGTTTTTGTAGGTATTCCAGATTTCGGTAGCCGTGCCGGACAGGCCATCATGGGAAAAATGGCACTGCACTTCATCACCATTGGATAAGACGAATGCGAAGGCAGGCAGACTTGCGCATTGAATCAGGCATGCGACAGACAATTTCTTTAACAACTCTACCCATGTTCTCATTCGAACCGCCTTTGAAAAAAATCGTTATCGACCTGGCTGGCAGGTTACACGATACCTTGTCTTTCATTGCTTTGAGTCGGGAGATAAAAAAAACCCGCCAGGCTGGCGGGTTTTTAAAGTCTTGCGTATTACTGTTTTGATTATTTTTCCAGTTTGAACACCATGATCGTGCCGCCTTGCGGAACGGTGGTCACATTGCCATTCAGTGCATCGATGCCGTTCTGCATACGCTGCGCATCGATACCCCAGCCAGCCTGAACCGCAATGTACTGCTCGCCGTTGACCTCATACGACGACGGCACCGCGGTCACGCCAGACGGCATGCTGTACTGCCACAGGACCTTACCGGTCGATGCATCGAATGCGCGGAAGATACGGTCATTCGTGCCGCCCGTGAACAGGAGGTTACCTGCTGTGGTCAAGAGCGGTGCCCAGATCGCGCGATCAAACTTGTGCACCCAGGCCATCTTGCCGGTATTCAGATCCCAGGCCTGCAGCTCGCCGATGGTGCTGGGCTTGCCGTTCTCGTAGCGCAGGCTGCCGAGCACGCCATCGATTGGGTAGCCGATATACAGATCGCCCTTTTTGTAGGTGATCTCGTCAGCTTTCGGCAGTTCCGAGCACAGATGGTTGTTGGCAGGGATGTAGAACAGCTTGGTCTTTGGGTTCCATGCCTCTGGTGGCCAGTCCTTGCCGCCCCACAGCGATGGGCAGAAAGTTACGGCTTTGCCCATACCGGGTTTCTTGGCCAGGTCGTAGCTCGGACGGCCAGTCTTCTTGTCGATGCCTGTGAAGACGTCGTTGTGAACATAAGGCACGCCATTGACGAAGTCGATCTTGCCATTGGTCTGGCGGTCGAGCATCCAGAGATAGCCGTTGCGGCCTGCATGCACGGCGCCACGGACTTTCTTGCCGTTGATTTCGGTGTCCATCAGGATCGGTGCACTGACCTCATCCCAGTCCCATGCATCATTGTGATGGTACTGATGGTGACCTTTGATCTTGCCCGAGTCGACATCCAGCGCCACCACCGAGGTGCTGTACAGGTTGTCGCCGACGCGGCCCTCTGTCGGCCATGGTGCAGGATTACCCGTGCCCCAGTAAGCGATATTGGTTGCTGAGTCATAGGTGCCGGTGATCCAGACGCTGGCGCCGCCGTGCTTGTGCGAGTTGCCAGGCCATGTATCGCCACCTGGCTCGCCCGGAGCAGCGGTCATGTAAGTGCGCCAGGCTTCTTTGCCTGACGCGGCGTCAAATGCTGCCACGAAGCCGCGTACGCCGGTTTCGCCGCCGGAAGAGCCGACGAGGATTTTGCCTTTGGCAGCCAGCGGTGCGAGCGTGATGTAGGACAGAGCCTTCACGTCACCGACGGTGGTGTCCCAGACAACTTTACCGGTCACGGCATCGAGTGCGATCAAGTGCGAATCCACTGTGGCGACATAGACTTTGTCGCCGTAGAGCGCCACACCACGGTTGGTGTTGTGCAGCATCAGCAGATCGGCAGGGATCTCTTTCTTGTAGCGCCAGATTTCCTCACCAGTGACGGCGTTAAGTGCGATCACTTGCGCGTTCGGTGTCGTGACGTACATGTAGCCATTGTTGACGATCGGAGGCGCTTGGTGGCCCTCGGTCACGCCAGTTGCTGACGACCATGCGAGCTTCAGTTTCTTGACGTTCTTGCTGTTGATTTTCTCCAGCGCGCTGTAACCCCAGCCTGCGTAGTTACCACGGTACATCAGCCAATTCTGCGGCTCAGGATTCTGAAGCCTTGCATCGGTCACTGGGGAGTAGGGGCCCAGCTTGTCGCCAGCATGAGCCATTACTGCAGTGGCGCTGATTAGCGCTAGCGTCAATTTTTTTAATGTGTGACTCATTTATCTCGTCTCCTTTATCACGGGGTTTTGTGAAGCTGTTGTTACTCCCCCGGCTTCACTGGGGGTGCTGCTATCGCTAGAAACTCTCCTGCTAATTTCAGGGGAATCGCTGGCAAGGGGCTGGTCGCCGGACCGCTGACGACTTTGGCTCCATCAAACAAATTGAATTTGGATGCGTGGCAGTAGCACGCGAGCACACTCTCTTTCGACATCCAGGTCTTGACGTCGCAACCCTGATGCGTACAGATGCTCGAGTAGGCAACCACACCCGACGCGGAGCGCGCGCGAGTCTCGGGCGTCATCTGGTCTTCGGGCAAACGGACCACCACGACTTTGTTCAGGCGTGATTCATTCTTGGGCGCGCCGTTCTTGGCATCGAAAGGAAATACCAGCAGTGGCTTGTTAATCGCCAGATCAGATGGGCGCAGCGGCGTGAAATTTTCCTCGGCGTCGGCATCCACCAGCAGCAGCGTGGCGGGCTCTGCAAGGGCCTCCGACGATGCAAAAGGAAGGGGAGCGACCAGACTGGTGGCGACGATATTCAGGACGCGGCGGCGGTCGGTATTGATGTCGCTACGAGTTTTCTCGCATCCGCAAGTGGCTGAAGTGGCGCAGTTTTGCTCGTTCATATGTCTCTTACTTGTTTTAACAATCTGACAAATTCACAGGCCAGTTGCTTGTCTCTATTCCCAACCTTCCTGACCATATTATGGTATTCGGAACTCTGAATTCAGTGGGAGTATAACGTGAGTTTTGCGTACCGGTAAAGAGGTCAGCGTGCT
>JBEDGK010000241.1:0-6688 GCA_041174665.1 Pseudomonadota bacterium | reverse complement strand
GCGTTGGCATGGCTGAACCTGAAGACCGGTGACACACTGAACGTGATCGCTGGCGCGACAGTCGTCAAGCTGCGTATCGCTGGCACGCTGGTGAGTGCGCGAGCCGGACAACGGCTGGCGGTGATGGATATCGGCAGTGCGCAGTGGCAGTTTCATCGTATCGGACAACTCTCGCGCATTGATCTGCGGCTGCGGCCGGGTGCGCGTATCGCATCGGTGAGCGCCGCGATTGCTGCGCTGGATCCTTCGCTCACCGTGATCGCGCAAGACGATCAAGACCGCCGCACTGCCACGATGTCACGCGCCTATCGCGTCAACCTGAACGTGCTGGCGCTGGTTGCGCTGTTCACAGGCGCTTTTCTCGTCTTCTCGACACAGGCTTTGTCTGTGCTGCGGCGGCGTCCGCAATTTGCGCTGCTGCGCACGATGGGCATGACGCGCCGGGAGCTCTTGCTGCAGGTGCTGGCGGAAGGCGCAGTGCTCGGCGCTGTCGGCTCGCTGCTCGGTTTGCTGGTGGGTTATGGATTGGCGGCCGCCGCACTGTCGCTGTTTGGCGGCGATCTGGGCGGTGGCTATTTCCCCGGCGTGCAACCCTCGGTCAGCCTCGACCCGATTGCCGCGCTGCTGTTCTTCGTGACCGGTGTCGGTGTCGCGCTGCTCGGCAGTGTGTCGCCGGCACTGGAAGCTGCGCGCGCGCGACCTGCCGCTGCGCTCAAAGCCGGCAGCGAAGATCTCGCACTCGCGCCGCTCGCCATGCCGTGGCCCGCGCTGATCATGATCATCACCGGCTCAGCCTTCACGCTACTGCCTCCCGTGGCTGGTCTGCCGGTCTTCGGCTATCTGGCCATCGCGCTACTCCTGGTTGGCAGCATCGCGCTGATGCCTCGGCTGGCTGCACTGGCGTTTGCGCGGCTGGCAAAGCGACGCCAAGGTCCGCTGGCCTCGCTGGCGATGTCACGATTGGCCAATGCCCCGAACCAGGCAGCGATTGCGCTCGGTGGTGTGCTCGCCAGTTTCGCGTTGATGGTGGCCATGGCGATCATGGTGGCAAGCTTTCGCGTGTCGGTCGATGACTGGCTGCGGCATCTGCTGTCCGCTGATTTATATGTACGTGTGATGAATGGTGGCGAAGCGGGTCGGCTGTCAGCACGTGAGCAGCGATCGGTGGCTGCCCTGCCCGCCGTCGCACGCATGGAGGTTACGCGACATCAACCGATCACGCTCGACGCCGCGCGCCCCTCAGTCGCGCTGATCGCGCGCAGCATCGATGCAAAAGCACCCGAACGCGCGCTACCGATGGTGAGCGATACGGCTGCAGTGACCGGCCGGCCTGTCTGGGTGTCTGAGGCCATGGTGGATTTATACGGATGGCAGCCAGGACAGTCCGTACAGTTGCCCATCAACGGAGAGTTACAGCGCTTTGAGGTGGCAGGTATCTGGCGCGATTACGCGCGGCAGTCGGGCGCGGTGATGATGCGCATCGATGACTACCGACAGCTGAGCGGTGATGACAGCGCGAATGATGTCGCGCTCTGGGTCAAGCGCGATGTACCCGTGTCCGTGCTGCGGCAGCAGATCGATGCCTTGCCATTCGCTGCTTCGCTCGAGCATGCAGAGCCGGGCGAGATACACGAGATCAGCCTGAAAATCTTCGACCGAAGTTTCATCATCACTTATCTGCTCGAGGGCGTGGCCATCGTGATCGGTTTGTTCGGTGTCGCGTCGACGTTTTCTGCGCAGACCCTGTCTCGCGCCAAAGAGTTCGGGATGCTGCGCCATCTGGGCATCACCCGCGGACAGATCCTGGCGCTGTTAGCTGGTGAAGGTGCATTGCTGGCGACGCTGGCCATCATGGCCGGTTTCGTGCTGGGCGCGTGCATCAGCCTGATCCTGGTGTTCATCGTGAACCCGCAATCCTTCCACTGGACCATGGAACTGCACCTGCCCTACACGCTGCTGGCCACCATGGCCGGTGTGCTGTTGCTATCGGCATCGCTGACCGCGCTGGTGTCAGGACGCGTCGCGGTGTCTGGCAGCGCGGTGCGCGCCGTTCGGGAGGATTGGTGACATGTGCAATACCATTCTCGCGCCCTTCCTCTTGTCGATGCTATTGCTGTTTTCATCATGGGCATCCGCAGCCCCTCCGGTGCTCAGTGACGTTCGTCCTCCGGCAAACCTGAGCTTCCCGCGTGATTACGGCGCTCACCCAGACTTTCGCACTGAGTGGTGGTATGTGACCGGATGGCTGAACACGCCTGACAACAAGCCGTTGGGCTTTCAGGTGACTTTTTTTCGTTCTGCCACCGATCATGATGTAAACAATCCCAGCCGCTTCGCGCCGAAGCAGCTGATCGTTGCGCATGCGGCGCTGTCGGACCCCGACCTGGGCAAGCTCGCACATGACCAGAAAATCGCTCGCGCCGGCTTCGGGCTCGCGCACGCGAGCGAGGCGACCACGGACCTCCGGCTGCAGCAATGGACCATGCAGCGGCAGAGTGACGGGCGCTACCTTATCCGGCTACCTGCCCGAGAATTCACATTGTCACTCACGCTGACGCCGACGCAGCCGCTGATGCGTCAAGGTGACGCAGGCTATTCCCGCAAAGGTCCGAAAACCTCTCAGGCCAGCTACTACTACAGCGAACCGCATCTCAGTGTGACGGGCACAGTCACGCGCAAGGGCACCTCCGCGAGCGTCAGCGGCACGGCCTGGCTCGATCACGAATGGTCCAGCACGGTGCTCGATCCGCGTGCGGTCGGCTGGGATTGGGTAGGTGCCAATCTCGATGACGGCAGCGCGCTGATGGCTTTCCGCATACGCCGCGCCGATGGCAGCGCGTTGTGGCAGCATGCAGCCTTGCGCAGCAGGGATGGCCGCATCAGGCAGTACAGAGACGATGAGATTCGTTTCACACCCTTGCGACATTGGCGCTCGCCGCGCACCGGTGCCAAGTATCCGGTTGCGATGCAGATCGACACAGGCACGGGCACCGAAAAAGCTGCTTGGACACTGCAACCACTGCAAGAAGATCAGGAACTCGATTCGCGCCAGTCAACCGGTGCGGTCTACTGGGAAGGTGCGGTACGCGTCTTGAACAACGGCCAGCCTGTGGGGCGCGGCTACTTTGAAATGACCGGCTATCTGAAAGCCCTGAAATTATGAGAACCATGCTGGCCGACCGACCCAAGTCCCGCAGCGGCCTGAAAATGCTTGCAGGTCTGCTGCCCTTCCTAGCGCCTTATCGCCGACGTCTCATCGTCGCGGGGATCGCGCTGCTGATCGCCGCAGGTGCGACGCTCGCGATGCCGTATGGCTTTCGGCAGCTGATTGATCTCGGGTTCTCTTCTGCAGGCACGGTGCAAACGACAAGTGTCAACCTCACCTTTATCGCGCTGTTTGGTATTGCGTGCGTGCTAGCCATTGCAACTGCGGCGCGCTTTTACACGGTGTCCTGGCTCGGCGAGCGCGTGACCTCGGATATTCGCAATGCGGTGTACGCGCATGTGCTGAGACAAAGCCCGGAATTTTTTGAAGTGACTCAGACTGGTGAAGTTCTGTCTCGTCTGACAACCGACACCACATTGATACAAACCGTGGTCGGTACCAGTATCTCGATGGCACTGCGTAATCTGTTATTACTGACGGGCGGCTTGCTGATGATGTTCTTCACCAGCATAAAGCTGTCGGCCATCATCATCGTCATGTTGGTATCGGTGATCATTCCCATCGTGCTGATCGGACGCCGCGTGCGCAAACTCTCTCGTGCATCGCAAGACAGAATTGCGGATGCCTCCGGCCTGGCGGGTGAGCGTCTCAACGGCATCAGCGTGGTTCAGGCTTTCGCTCACGAAGTACTGGAAGCAGCGCAATTCGGCAAGGCGGTGGAGCGCGCCTTCGGTGCTGCAATCGACCGTGTGCGTGCGCGGGCATTGCTGACCGTAACGGCCATCTTGCTGGTGTTTGGTGCCATCGTCTTCGTGCTGTGGCTGGGCGCACATGCAGTGATTGAGGGCCGGATGAGCGCCGGTGAGCTGGGACAATTCATTTTGTATGCCGCCATCGTCGCCGGCGCCATCGGCGCCTTGTCCGAAACGCTGGGCGATGCGCAGCGCGCCGCCGGCGCCAGCGAGCGTCTGCTGGAACTGCTCGAGGAGCGCTCGCCTATCGTCTCTCCTGCCAAGCCGCTTGCGCTGCCGCGCGGTACTGCCAATGGCGCACAGTTGCAGATCGCCGCGCTGAATTTTCGCTACCCATCGCGTCCAGATCAGCCGGCGCTCACCGATTACTCGTTGGACGTGACATCCGGTGAGACCATTGCCATCGTCGGTCCCTCAGGCGCTGGCAAGACCACGCTGTTCCAGCTGTTGCTGCGTTTTTATGATCCGCAATCCGGGCATATTCTGCTCAACGGTATCGATATCCGTCAGCTTGAGTTGAAGGCATTGCGCGAAGCGATCGGTATCGTGCCACAGGATACGGTCGTGTTTTCTGCCGATGCCATGGAAAACATCCGCTATGGTCGTCCCGAGGCCTCCGACGATGAGGTGATCGCCGCAGCTCGACAAGCGGCGGCGCATGAGTTCATTGAAAAGCTGCCCGATGGCTACCGATCTTTTCTGGGCGAACGCGGCGTGAGACTGTCGGGAGGCCAGCGTCAGCGAATTGCGATCGCACGCGCCTTGCTGAAAAATCCGCCGCTACTGCTGCTGGATGAAGCGACCAGCGCACTCGATGCCGAATCAGAGCGGCTGGTGCAGCACGCGCTGGAAGCCGCGATGATTGGCAGAACGACCCTGGTGATCGCGCATCGTCTGGCGACCGTGCAGCGCGCGACGCGCATCGTGGTGATGGAACACGGGCGCATTGTGGAAACGGGTACCCATGCAACGCTGGTGGAATCGGGTGGTTTGTATGCGCAGCTGGCAGCGTTGCAATTCACGACACATTGAACGGACGGTCAGACGCCCCAACCGTATCAGTTCATCTGCGACAGCTTGTTCATGATCTCGCGCTGCAGCGCGAAAAATTCTTCAGAATCGCGCCCCATATCCATCGCTGTTTCCAGCATTTCCCGCGCTTCGCGATTCTCTCCGAGCAGCGTATAGCACTCCGCCAGGCGGAAAGCTGCGGGGACAAACGTGGGGTCGAGTTGCAGCGCGCAGGCATGAAAGGTCGCGCTCATCAGAGGATCGTTCATACACTGAAGAATCATGCCGGCCATAAACAGGAAGCGAATATCTCGAGGCTTGCTGATCGACAGATACAATGCCATCGGTAGTGCTTCGCGATATCTTTGGTGCTGATAGTGTTCATAAGCACGGCCATATACCTGCTCTAGCAGATCGTCATCAACGGTCGTCAGCACTGTTCGACGCATCCCCTGCGCCAGCGTGTGCTGCAGTTGGGAGACTTTATCAGGTAGATCGCTGAGACTTTGATTGACCAGTGCAACAATCTGATCGATCTCTGGCATCGCCAATGTGCCTCGCAGCACGCTGTCCATCATGACTCCCCAGCCGATCTCAGGCAGGCAGATATCCACTGTAACGCAGTATCGCAATCACGGTGATCAGCAACACCGAGCTCACTGCTTGTCCCCAAATAAGATTCGGTTCCGGCGCGACGACGCTCTGCGAGCCTCAGCTGAAGATCTTCAAACGCGCGATCGAACACCGCATGCCGCCCGGCCGGCAATTCTGTGGGGGATGCGCCGGTTGCTCCTGCGCTGGTCGGCTCGCGAGTACTGCCCGGGGTCGGCAACGGCGTCAGCTCAAGAGGGCTTATCGCCGAGCGGGCTGGTATCGGTGTGGTCTCCCGAATACGCACATCAGAAACCATAGCGCTTACGACGGAAATTTTGTTCATTGTGCAGACCTGAAAGGTGATTGAACGGAGCAACATGAATTGCCCCGGAAACCAAAATTGTAGCCATCGCTGTGCGGGCTACGCTACCCCCGATGTACTCGGGTCGCTGCCCCGCAACACTTCTTGATCACTGGCCGCATCAAGCCATGCTCAAGCGGCGGGCACCGCACAGCGCGCACGATCGGTCTGGGCAGCCTCACGCGCTACAATAGAGGCTTCCCCGGAGTTAACTCATGCACCAATACCTCGATTTCATGCGCCATGTGTACGAACATGGCACCGTCAAGACTGACCGTACCGGTACCGGCACGCGCTCGGTCTTCGGTTATCAGATGCGTTTTGATTTGCAGGAAGGCTTCCCACTGGTGACTACCAAGAAGCTGCATCTGAAATCCATCATTCACGAGCTGATCTGGTTTCTTGCCGGATCGACCAATATCGGTTATCTCAAAGAGCATGGCGTATCGATCTGGGACGAGTGGGCCGATGCGAATGGCGATCTGGGACCTATCTATGGTTTTCAATGGCGCTCATGGCCGACGCCAGACGGCGGACATATCGACCAGATCAGCCAGCTGATCGAACAGATACGCAACAATCCGGATTCGCGCCGTCTGATCGTCTCGGCATGGAATGTATCCGACATCCCGCGCATGAAATTACCGCCCTGCCATGCGTTTTTCCAGTTTTATGTGGCTGATGGCAAATTGTCCTGCCAGCTCTATCAGCGCAGCGCCGATATCTTCCTCGGCGTACCCTTCAACATCGCATCCTACGCCCTGCTCACGCACATGGTCGCAGAGCAGACGGGACTGCAAGTCG
>JBEDGK010000240.1:0-8508 GCA_041174665.1 Pseudomonadota bacterium | reverse complement strand
GCACTGGGCTTTGGTGTACTGTCGTGCCAAATGAAAAAGCCGCTGACTGCGAGGCAGGCCAGCGGCTTTTCAGGGTTCTGGTGGTGATAGGTGGACTTGAACCACCGACCCCAGCATTATGAGTGCTGTGCTCTAACCAACTGAGCTATATCACCACGAAACCCATGATTATCGCTCCCGACCGCCCTTGTGTCAACCGAGCCGGGAACGCAGCACGGCGAGCATCTGTCCGGCAGGCTGATCAGACAGGCAATCAATCACGATGCGTTGGTCCATGCCACGCAACCAGGTCAGCTGGCGCTTGGCGAGTTGTCGAGTGGCGGCGATCCCTTTTTCGCGCAGTGCAGTTTTGTCGATTTTTCCATCGAGGTACTCCCACGCCTGACGGTAGCCCACGCAGCGTATCGAGGGCAGGCCAGGATGCAGATCGCCACGCGCGCGAAGCGCGGCACCCTCCTCAAGCAAGCCCGGCGTCGAAGACAGCATGCCATCGAAGCGGTAAGCAATGCGCTGGTGCAGCGCGCTCCGGTCCGAGGGTTCAAGGGCAAAGGAGATCAACTCGAACGGAAGGACTTCCTTTGAACCTCTGGCGAGCAGTTCCGACATCGGCTTGCCGGTCAGCGCGATGATCTCCAGTGCGCGCTGCACTCGTTGCGTGTCCGCAGGATTGAGTCGGTCTGCCGTGATGGGATCAAGCTCGCGCAACCGTGCATGCAGCGCGGGCGTGCCATGTCGCGCTATCTCCCTGTCGAGCTGTGCGCGAAGCGCGAGATCGGCTTGCGGCAAATCATCGAGACCATCGCGAAGGCCTTTGAAGTACAACATGGTGCCGCCGACCAGCAGCGGCAGCTTGCCGCGCGACTGGATCTCGCCAACCAGACGTATCGCATCCTGCCGGAATTGCATCACTGAATACGAATCTTTCGGATCAAGAATATCAATCAGATGATGCGGTACTTCAGAGAGTTCTTCTTTCGTGGGCTTGGCAGTGCCAATATCCATGCCGCAATAAATCAAAGCAGAATCAACTGAGATGATTTCGCAGGGCATCTGGCGCGCAATGGTCAGGGCCGTTGCTGTCTTGCCCGATGCTGTGGGTCCCATGATAGCGACAGCGACATTCTTTTTCATGTGCCAGTCGCTGCAAGCGCACTACGGCGTGCCATGATTCGCACAGTAATGAAGTTCAATGAACCGATGCAGCACGAGATCACCGCCATCGGGTAGAGCGTGCCATTGTGGGTGGCGCCGACCAGACTGCCAACAATGAACGCGCAGAGCATCATGATCGAACCCATCAGACCAGCCGCCGTACCAGCCTGTTTGGGAAAAGGTGCAACGGCGCCTGCCTGAGTCACCGGAAAAATGATGCCATGCGATGCCATAGTGATGAACATCGACAGCACGACCATGCTCCAGTGCCAAAGACCAAGCCATGTCGCAATCAGGAAAAAGCAGCCACCCGCAAGCGCGCAGGCTGTACCGATGTGCAGTGCCTGTGCGCCAGTAATCGTCATTAGCAGTCGCCGGCAGATCAGCGTGCCAGTCATGTAACCGGACACAGCGATGGCAAAGCAGACGCCGAACCATTGGGTGGGTACGCCAAGCACTTTGATCAGGATGAATGAAGAGCCCGAGATGAACATGAAGATACTGCCATACGAAAGTGCGGAGGGCAGCACGTGACTCCAGAAATCGTGCGAACCCATCACCTGTCGGTAGTTTTCCAGCAATCCGCTCAGATGGATCGCATTCGGATTCTTGTGTTCATTAGTCTCCGGCAGACGCATGACGCAGACCACCAGCAGCGTTGCCGAAAACAATCCCAGTACGGCAAACGCCGCCCGCCAGCCCAAACTCACCTGCAAGACCGAGCCCAGCACCGGGCCGATGATAGGCGCCATGGAGATCCAGGTACTCGCGCGCGCAATCACGCGTGCGCTGTATTCGGGGGGATAGGCATCGCGGACGATTGCGCGAGCAATCATCACTGCCGTGCAGCAGCCGAGAGCCTGAACAAATCGCGCCGCAATCAGCATGTCGATCGAGGGTGATAGTCCACACAGCAGGCTGGCGATCAGATACGTCGCCAGGCCTGCCAGCAGCACCGGACGGCGACCATAACGGTCTGACAGCGGCCCCACGATCAGTTGCGCGCTACCGAAGCCGATCACAAACAATGAGAGTGTCAGCTGTACTGTCGATACGGGGACTTCGAAGACCGTGGCGAGACTGGGCAGGGAAGCCAGATACAAATCGGTCGACAGCGGCTGCATCATCAGCATCGCTGTCACCAGCACCAGAATGGGCGCGTGAGCAAACTGCGGCAGTGGGGGGTGGTTCATTCGTTTGGCCGCCTGCCTGGCTATTGCCCGCGCAGGAATAGTTTGTCCAGATCGGACATCGCAAGCTGAATCCAGGTGGGTCTGCCGTGATTGCACTGATCGGACCGCTCAGTGGCTTCCATTTGTCGCAGCAGAGAATTCATCTCCGGAAGAGTGAGCAGTCGATTTGCCCTCACGGCGGTGTGACAGGCGAGCGTACCCAGCAAGTCGTTGCGGCGTTCTATCAGTACACGCGATCCGCCGAATTCGCGCAGATCGCGCAGCACATCGCGCGCCAGCGACTGCGCGTCGCTGTTCTTGAGTAAGGCTGGAATCGCACGCACCGCCAGCGTGGTCGGTGACATCACTGCGATATCAAAACCCAGTGCGGCAATCGTGTCGCGGTGCTCTTCGACGGTGCCGACTTCCACCGGATCAGCGACAAAGGTCACTGGTATCAGCAGGGGCTGTATTTGTACGGCATCTTCATCCAGCGATTGCTTGAATTGTTCGTACAAGATGCGCTCGTGCGCGGCATGCATATCGATGAGTACTAGTCCGCGCTGGTTTTGTGCAAGCACATAGATGCCATGCAGCTGCGCGAGTGCGAAGCCCAGCGGATGCTCATCTTCGCTGTCATCTGGTTCAATCGCTCTGGCACGAGACGATATCGCCGGTGAGCTCGAGCCCCCCGAAGGGTTCGACGCGAGCGCGTCAGAGAATAATGCGCCATAGCGCGCGGTGTCTTGTGACACACCGAGTGAGCCTTGTCTCGGACGAGCATTGATCCATGCCAGGGCGTGGGATGCGGATGGCACTGGAGCGGGCACGGCACCTTGTGCGGTCGCCGAGGTACGACCCAGCGTGCGGCTGACGGCATGAAACACGAACTGATGCACAGCACGGCCGTCGCGGAAGCGTACCTCGGTCTTGGAGGGGTGCACGTTCACATCGACCAGTGCAGGGTCGATATCAAGCATCATCAGGTACGATGGAAAGCGGTCGCCGTGCAACACATCCTGATACGCAGAGCGCATGGCATGCGTGAGCAGCTTGTCACGGACAAAGCGTCCGTTCACATAAAAATACTGAGCATCTGCACGAGCGCGTGCGGCGGTTGGCAGGCCGACATGGCCATGCAAGCGTAAAGGGCCAGCCGTCTCGTCCAGCGACAACGAGGCTTGCGCAAATTCATTGCCCAGTATCTGAGCGCCGCGCTGTTCGAGCGACGTCTCTTGCAAATGATCGATCGTCTTGCCGTTGTGGGTCAGTGTGAATTGCACATCAGGTCGCGCCAGCGCAATACGTCTTACTACGTCGGCGCAATGCCCGAATTCGGTCTGCTCGGATTTGAGGAACTTGCGTCGTGCGGGGGTATTGAAATACAAGTCCTGCACATCGACCACGGTACCTTGCGCGCCAGATGCCGGTGTTGTCTGCGAGGGTGCATGCCCACTGACTTGCCACGCATGCGGCTGTCCTTCGCTGCGTGAGGTGATGGTCAGCTGCGCAACAGAAGCGATCGACGCCAGTGCCTCGCCACGAAATCCCAGCGTCATCACATTTTCCAGATCAGACAAGCTGGCGATCTTCGAGGTGGCATGACGGGCCAGCGCAAGTGGCAATTGTTCCGGCGGGATACCGCAGCCATTGTCGCTGATCGAAATACGTTTCACGCCGCCGGCTTCGAGGCGGATAGTCAGCTGGGTCGCCCCGGCATCCAGCGCGTTTTCCAGCAATTCCTTGACCACGGCTGACGGACGCTCGATCACTTCGCCGGCGGCGATCTGCGATATCAGCTGATCGGGAAGCGGGCGAATGACGCGCTCTTGCGCAGGTTTGGAATGGAAGTGAGCAGACATTGCCCGATTATACCGGGGGGTGGTGTCCGGATTTTCCGGCAGGGTCGTGAGCCCCGTGTGTGGACAGTGTATGATCGGCGCTCTTTTTGCACTGCACACTGGTCCGCGATGGAATTTTCCCAGCTATTGAACCTGATACTGCATATCGACAAATCGCTAGGCGATTTGCTCGTGAGTTACGGCCCGATGGTCTATGCACTGCTGTTTGGTATTGTGTTTGCCGAAACGGGTCTGGTGATCTTTCCTTTCCTTCCGGGTGACACGCTGCTGTTCATGGGCGGTGCGTTTTGCGCGACGGGTGCCATGAATGCGCCCTTGCTGTCCTTCCTGCTGATCGTTGCCGCAGTGACTGGGAATACCGTTAATTATTTTGTTGGGCGTGCAATAGGGCAGAAGGCTTATACGCGTAATTATCGCTGGCTGGATCGCAACGCACTCGAAAAGACGCATGCATTTTTCGAGACGCATGGCGGCAAGACCATTGTGCTTGCACGCTGGCTGCCGGTGGTGAGGACCTTTGCTCCTTTCGTTGCTGGCATCTCAGGCATGAGCCATGCACGCTTTCAGGCTTACAACGTGGCGGGTGCGCTGCTGTGGGTGCTGGTGCTGGTCGCCGCAGGCTACTTCTTCGGCAACATTCCGATCATTCGCGATCACTTGAACACGATTGTGCTGATCGGACTGGCAGCGGCGGTAGTGCCGGTGGTACTGGCAGCAGGTATGCGGTTCGTGAAGCAGATGGGTAGACGAACAGAGGACCACTGAAGTTCGGGCACGCGTGGGTCTGTGCCGGAGTAAACACGGATCCCAGCGTTTGTCGGGATCCAGTGACTTGGGTTTAAACAATAAAATCAAGTCATCTTGTGATGTTTCAGGCTCGGATGCTTCGTGATGTATTTTCGTATTCCTCGCTTCAGCGCCTCGGCCATCTGCTCCTGATAATTCTCGTCAGTGAGCTTGGCTTCTTCTTCCGGGTTTGAGATGAACGCCGTCTCGACCAGAATACTGGGAATGTCGGGTGCCTTGAGCACCGCAAATCCTGCCTGCTCTACCTGTGCCTTGTGCAGCCGATTGATGGTGCCGATTTCTCCCAGTACGGATTTTGCCAGTTTCAGGCTGTCATTGATCTGTGCCGTGGTGGACAGATCAAGCAGCACGCTGGCGAGTTGCTGATTTTTGCTGCGAATATTGATGCCACCGATCAGATCGGCTTCGTTTTCTTTGTTCGCCAGCCAGCGCGCTGCTGTCGAACTGGCGCCTTTCTCCGACAGCGCGAATACGGATGAGCCGCGCGCGGTCGGCTCGACAAAGGCATCCGCATGAATGGATACGAACAGGTCGGCTTGAACGCGGCGCGCTTTCTGCACGCGCATTTGCAGCGGCACGAAGTAATCGGCATCCCGGGTCAGCATCACACGGACATTCGGCTGCTGCTCGAGCTTGGCTTTCAGGCGCTTGGCGATGGACAGCACGACGTTTTTTTCCTGGCTGCCCCCGCGCCCGATCGCGCCGGGATCTTCGCCGCCATGTCCGGGGTCGAGCGCGATCGTCACCAGCCGATTGAATTTCTGCGCCTGTTCATCGCCATCACTGGATGGTCCCGTAGCCGTGTCCGGTGATTTTTCCATGGGCAGGGATGTGAGCTTGCCACTTTTCAGCAACTCTGCGATGGGATCAGGCGCTGTGAGCGGATAGAGATCAAAGATCAGCCTGTGCCTGTATTCGCCGACGGGCTCCAGCGTGAACACCTGCGGCTGTACTTCTTCTTTCAGGTCGAATACCAACCGGACAACGCCTGGGCGATTCTGTCCCACACGCACCTGGGCAATGTAAGGATCATTGGACTGTATCTTGGCAACCAGACTTTTCAGCTTGGCGTCCAGGTCGAGTCCCTCGATTTCGACGACTAGGCGGTGCGGGTCCTTGACCATGAAATGCGTGGCCTTGAGCTTGCTGTCGTTTTCGAGCGTGACACGGGTGTAATCGGCCGCCGGCCAGACGCGCACAGCGACAATTTGCGACGCGCGCGCGGCGCCATGCGCGATCAGAGACAGCAGGAGAGTAGCACCGGCCTTGAGCACGGTACGGCGCGCGAGGGGTTTTACAGATTCGGGCTGAAGTGCAGTTTTTCGAGACATGAAGCGCCCAGAGCAGTATTCGCGCGCAATTCTACCCCACGGCCGTTGCCTTCGATACAGAGGAAAACATCAATATCCGCAGGGGGAAGCAATCCCTCGGCCTGCTCTGGCCACTCGACTACGCAGACCTTGCCCGCACCGAAATGCTCGCGAAAGCCGGCGTCGATGAATTCTTCCGGGCTGCCCATCCGGTACAGGTCGAAATGAATGAACTCCACCGTGTGGCCACTGAGCGTGATCGAATAGGGCTCGGCCAATGTGTAGGTCGGACTCTTCACCCGGCCCGGATGACCAGCCGCATGCAGCATGGCGCGCGTCAGGCTGGTCTTGCCAGCGCCGAGGTCACCGTGCAGATGGAGCGACAGTCCCGGCGTCAGCACACGCGCCAGCGATGCCCCTAGCGCTTGCGTGCCCTCTTCATCCTTCAGGTATTCTCTCCAGTGCTGCATCTGAATTCGTCTTTTTGCCAGCCAGTCCTGTCCGTTTTTTCGCCGTGTCCGATATTCCACACAACACCAATGCGCAATCGCTGGCTTCGCTCAGATCATCCATTGCCGGGTGGGCTTCGGCGCTGGGTTTTGCGGAGATCAGAATCGCCGATGCAGATCTGGGTGATGCCGAGCATCGGCTGGAGGCATGGTTAAAGGCGGGCTATCACGGACAAATGGATTATATGGCAGCGCATGGCGCCAAACGTGCGCGCCCCGCAGAATTGGTGCCGGGTACGCTGCGCGTGATCAGCGCCCGGATGGATTATCTACCCCGCGATAACGATCAAGAACACTGGCGCGAGCGTGAATTTCAGCGGCAGACCGATTCGCGCGAGGCCGTGGTGTCGGTCTATGCGCGTGGTCGAGACTATCACAAGGTGCTGCGCTCGAGACTGCAGCAGCTCGCCGAAAAAATCACCGCAGAGATTGGTCCCTTCGGCTATCGAGTGTTCACGGATTCTGCGCCGGTGATGGAAGTCGAGATCGCGCAACGAGCAGGTCTTGGATGGCGTGGCAAGCACACCCTGCTGCTGAACCGCGATGCCGGATCGATGTTCTTTCTTGGTGAGATCTTCACCGACTTGCCACTGCCCACCGACGAACCTCTGTCTGCGCACTGCGGCGAGTGCAGCGCCTGCATCGATCTGTGTCCAACAGGCGCCATCGTGGGACCCTACCGACTGGATGCGCGTCGCTGTATCTCATACCTTACGATAGAGCTGAAAGAGAGTATTCCTGTTGAGTTGCGCCCGCTGATGGGTAACCGCATTCTGGGATGTGATGACTGTCAGCTGGTCTGTCCGTGGAACAAATTCGCGCAGCGCAGTGTGCTGCCCGACTTTGATTCGCGCAATGCGCTGGATCGCTCCACCCTGGTGCAGCTGTTCGCCTGGACCGAGGAAGAGTTCCATCAGCGGCTGGAAGGCAGCGCGATACGCCGCATCGGTCATGAACGATGGCTGCGTAACATTGCTGTCGCACTCGGTAATGCCGCAGCCGACTACGCTGGTGATGAGACGATTGTTATGGCACTGCGCGCCCGTGCCGATCACCCCTCGTCGCTGGTACGCGAGCATGTGCGCTGGGCGCTGGAAAAACATGCGGCGGCCTCAGCCAGCCAGTAACAGCCAGATCGGCAGCATGATGATGGACAGCAGCGTGCTGGCCGTGATCAGAAAAGCCACCAGCGGCCCATGGCCTCCCATGCGGGTCGCTAGCACGTAAGCGCTCGATGCCGTTGGCAGTGCGGCAAACATGATCGCGATCTGCTTTTGCAGTGGCGGCAGCGCGAAGTGATTGGTCAGCATGAGCGAGAGTGCTGGCAGAACCAGCAACTTGATGCCGGTGAAATACGCGCTGATGCCGCGCGCCTCATGCAAGCCCTCCAGCTTTAGTCCGGCACCCACCATCAGCAAGCCGAGCGCGACCGATGCACCACCCATGCGCGAGAGCGTGCTGGCCGCCACCTCGGGTAGCACGCCCCCCAGCAGGTTGAACAGCGTGCCGCCCGCAGTCGCCAGCAGCAGGGGGTTCTTCGCCATTTCCGTCAGCAAGGATGCCTTGTTGCGATGAGCCAGCGCATGCACGGCCGCCATGTTCGCGACCGGTACGGCAAAGCCGATGATGAGTGCCATCAGTGAAGTCCCCGCTTCGCCACCTAGACGATAGGCAAGCGCCAGACCAACATAGGAAT
>JBEDGK010000239.1:0-4662 GCA_041174665.1 Pseudomonadota bacterium | reverse complement strand
AGCCAGAGCGACTGCTCAAGCGCCTGCGGCAGTTCACCGATCAGGTGATGGTGAGCGCCTGGAAGAACTTCAGCATGCCCGCCAACACCGCGCTAGTCGCCGTCGGCGGCTACGGACGGGGTGAACTTTTTCCGTACTCGGATGTTGATCTGCTGGTTCTGTTGCCCTCACCACCCGATGACGCGTTGCGCGACAAGCTTGAGCAACTGGTGCAGATGCTGTGGGACCTTGGCCTCGAGATCGGCCACAGCATACGCACCGTCGATGAATGTCTGACTGAGTCGGCTGCCGATATCACGGTACAGACCAGTTTGCTCGAAGCGCGACTGATCTGTGGCAATCGTCCGCTCTTTGACACTCTTCTCGAGAGATATGCGCGTGCGATGGATCCTCGCGCGTTTTTTCAGGCCAAAGTGCTTGAGCTGCGTCAGCGTCATGTGAAGTACGAGAACACGCCTTATAGCCTGGAGCCCAACTGCAAAGAGAGTCCCGGCGGTCTGCGCGACCTGCAGGTCATTCTTTGGGTCGCTAAAGCTGCAGGGCTCGGCGATTCATGGCGCGAGCTGGCAGCCAATGACATGATCACGCCGACCGAGGCGCGCCAAGTCGCCGAAAAGGAACGCGCGTTCAAAGACATACGCATACGCTTGCACCTTCACACCCAGCGCCGCGAAGACCGGCTGGTATTCGATGTGCAGAGCCCGGTCGCCGAAACTTTCGGCTTTCAGACGACTGACGCACGACGCGCGAGCGAGGTGCTGATGCAACGCTACTACTGGGCCGCCAAAGCCGTTACCCAGCTCAACAGCATCCTGCTGCAAAACATCGAAGCCCGTCTGTTCCCTCAACCCAGCGTGTCGCGCCCGGTCAACGAGCGCTTCAATGAAGTAAACGGCATGATCGATATCGCGCACGACAAGGTATTCGAGGACACGCCATCGGCCATGCTGGAGATTTTCCTCCTCCTAGAACAGCACGGCGAGCTGAAAGGCATGACTGCCCGCACCCAGCGCGCACTGTGGCACGCCCGCTTCCGTATCGACGATTCGTTCCGCCGAGATCCGCAGAACCGCGAACTGTTCCTGCAGATACTCAAAGCGCCCAAGGGTATTACGCATGCGCTTCGTAACATGAATCAGTTGTCGGTGCTTGGCCGCTACCTTCCGGCGTTCCGCCGCATCATTGGGCAGATGCAGCATGATTTGTTTCATGTCTATACCGTTGACCAGCACATTCTGATGGTCCTGCGCAATGTACGGCGCTTTGCAATTCCCGAGCATGCGCACGAGTATCCATTCTGTAGCCAGCTCATGGCGAACTTCCACCAGCCTTGGCTGATTTATATCGCCGCGCTATTTCACGACATTGCCAAAGGACGCGGTGGCGATCATTCCGAACTAGGGAAGATGGATGCTCAGCGTTTTTGCATCGATCACGGACTGTCGAAGGAAGATACCGAGCTTGTCGTCTTCCTGGTTGAGCATCACTTGCAAATGTCGCATGTCGCGCAGAAGCAGGATCTGTCCGACCCCGATGTGATCCGTGCATTTGTAAAGGTGGTGAAAGACGAACGGCACCTCACCGCGCTGTATCTGCTCACAGTCGCGGATATTCGCGGCACCAGCCCCAAGGTCTGGAATGCCTGGAAAGGCAAACTGCTGGAAGACTTGTACCGGATGAGCCTGCGAGTACTCGGCGGCGAAGCTCCCTCCCCCGACCGCGAGCTCCAAAAACGCCAGCAGGAATCCATTGCTGCGCTGCGTCTTCATGGCCTATCGGCCGATGCGCATGAGGCGCTCTGGAAGACGCTTGATGTCGGCTATTTTCTGCGGCACGACGCATCAGAAATCGCATGGCAGACGCGCGTACTGTGCGAGCATGTCGACAGCGACAAACCCGTGGTGCGCTGCCGGCTCGGTCTCATTGGCGAGGGCTTGCAAGTCGTGGTTTACCTGCGCGACCGCCCTGATCTTTTCGCGCGCATCTGCAGCTATTTTGACCGCAAGAATTTCAGCATCCTTGATGCGAAGGTACAGACCACACGCACAGGCTATGCACTTGATACTTTCCTGGTAAGCGAGCCCACGTTCGCGGACAATTACCGTGAGCTGATCACCCTGATCGAACATGAGCTGAAACAATGGCTGGCCTCTGATGATGCCTTACCGCCACCCGCCAAAGCGCGACTCTCGCGACTATCGCGCACCTTCCCGATCACGCCCACGGTGCACCTCCAGCCCGACGAGCGAGGCCAGTATCATTTGCTCTCGGTATCAGCAAGCGACCGCACGGGTCTGCTTTATTCGATTGCCAGCGTGCTTGCTCGCTACAAGGTCAATCTGCACACCGCGAAAATCACCACACTGGGCGAGCGGGTGGAGGATGTATTCCTCGTCGATGGCCCAGTGCTTTCGCACGCGCGTAGCCAGATCGCGCTTGAATCCGATTTGCTTGACGCCTTGCGCGCCTGACTACCGGCTACGTTTCAACAATGACTGAACCTCTCCGTCTGTCCAAGCGCATGTCCGAGCTTGGCCTGTGTTCACGTCGTGAAGCGGATGAATGGATAGCCAAAGGCTGGGTACGTGTAGACGGGCAGGTGGTTTCCGAGCTGGGCAGCAAAGTGCTGCCGCATCAGAAAATCACCATCGAAAAGCAGGCACAGGCGCAGCAGGCGCGCAGAGTGACTGTGCTGATCAACAAACCCATGGGCTTCGTAAGCGGGCAAGCCGAAGACGGCTACAAGCCTGCCGTGACGCTGGTGCGACCTGAAAATCGCTGGTCGCAAGACAAGTCAGCCCTACAGTTTTTGCCGGCACAGCTGAAAAGTCTTGTACCGGCAGGACGGCTCGATATCGATTCCGTCGGCCTGCTGGTGCTCACCCAAGACGGACGCATTGCGAAACAGTTGATCGGCGAGGATAGCGAGATCGAGAAGGAGTATCTCGTGCGCGTGAAGTACGCTAGCTCGGGCCGACTACCCGATCAGGATTTGAGGCGACTGAATCACGGCCTGTCTCTAGACGGTCAGGCGCTTCTGCCCGCCAAAGTACAGTGGCAAAATGAAGATCAGCTGTGCTTCATTCTGCGCGAAGGCAAGAAGCGACAAATACGCCGGATGTGCGAACTGGTCGGGTTGAAAGTACTGGGCTTGAAACGGGTGCGGATAGGGCAGGTAAAGCTTGGCAACTTGCCGACCGGGCAGTGGCGTTATCTCGGTGAGGATGAGCGGTTCTGATTTGAATGTTCAGCGTGTTGGCATTCGAGTCGTCATTCCGGCGCAGGCCGGAGCCCATCAATAATCTGGCAATGATCTCGTCTTGAGCATAGCCACGAAAGTCATTGTGCTCTGGCCTGCAGCAGAGCCGCTTTGATCAATCATCCGCCCCCGGATCCATCCCAGGAAACAATACCTCGGTATACCCAAACCGACTGAAATCCTTCACCCGCATGGGATACAGAACGCCGATCAAGTGATCGCATTCATGCTGTACGACACGCGCATGAAATCCGTCGACCTCGCGATCAATGATCTGACCGTAAGGATCGACCCCCTGGTAGCGCAGCCGCGTGTAGCGAGGCACCACACCACGCAGACCGGGGACGGACAGGCAGCCTTCCCAGCCTTCTTCCATCTCATCAGATAGCGGCGTGATAACCGGATTGATTAACACCGTTTCCGGCACAGACGGGGCATCGGGATAGCGAGCATTATTGCTGAAGCCGAAGATCACCAGCTGCAGGTTCACACCGATCTGCGGCGCGGCCAGGCCTGCACCATTAGCCGCGTGCATGGTGTCGAACATGTCCGCAATCAGCGCATGTAGCTCCGGCGTATCGACAGCGCTCACCGGCTCGGCTTGTCGCAACAAGCGCGGATCACCCATTCTCAAGATCTCACGAACGGCCACGGTTCGCCTCCGCTCAGGATGAATGGCGCTTGGCCAGCCACTCGCCAAATGCCGCGCCTGTCTCGGGATGCTGCAAGCCGATTTCGACGGAGGCCTCGAGATAACCCAGCTTGGAACCGCAATCGAAACGACGACCCTTGTAACGATAAGAGAGCACGGTTTCATATTGCATCAGTGCCTCAATGCCATCGGTGAGTTGAATTTCGCCTCCTGCGCCTTTGCCCATTTTTTCAAGACACGAGAAAATTCGGTTGGTCAGCACGTAGCGGCCAACGACCGCCAAGGTGGACGGCGCCTTGTCTGGCATGGGCTTCTCGACGATGCCCTTCACTTTCTCCAACCGATCGCCAAACGCTTCCGTGCTGACAATTCCGTACTGCCGTGTATTCTCGCGAGGCACGTCCTGGACAGCCAAGAGACTGGCCTGTTCGCGCGTAAAGCTGGCCGTCATCTGCGACATCACACCCGGCCCGCCCTGCTCGCCCTGCATGAAATCATCCGCAAGCAGCACCGCGAACGGATCTTGACCCACGATGGGACGCGCGCAAAGTACTGCATGGCCGAGGCCCAGCGCCTGCGGCTGGCGTATATACATGCAGTTGACGGTTTTCGGTATGACTTCGCGTACCATCCGCAGCAGCTGATCCTTGCCCGCCGCTTCTAGCTCGGCTTCGAGCTCATAGGCCTTGTCAAAGTGATCTTCAATGGCGCGCTTGTTGCGGCCGGTGATAAAAATCATCTCGGTAATGCC
>JBEDGK010000238.1:0-5130 GCA_041174665.1 Pseudomonadota bacterium | reverse complement strand
CGGCACGGTGAGGGTGTCGAAGTCTTTGCCGATGGCGATCGATACGAAGGCCAATGGGCCGATGACCATTTCGAGGGCATGGGCACGTACGAATGGGCTGACGGATCACGCTACCAAGGCGAATGGGAGGCTGGACTGTTTCATGGCCTCGGCACCATGATCCACGCCGATGGTCGCAAGGAGTGTGGCATATGGCGCAATGACATTCTTGTACAACACTACGAAGAGAATTCTTATGCGCAGCATCTCCAGGTAGTCAAACAATTGAAGAGCGCCTGATTCACGAACACCCTGCTTGCCGAAAGAGCCTGTCCCGCTGGGAAGGTGGCACGGCAGCAGTACCGCAGACAGTACAGACGTATGGCAAGGTACTGCCAACGCCGCTCGCTACTCAAATCCCAGCGATCTGGCACCCCAAATCGGCCAGCGGACCCGCCTTGGCGCCGGTCTGCACAGCATCCGCTGCATTGGCATTACCCTGCTGTGCGCGCTCGGCGATGCCAAACAAGATCGCCGCCATCCGGAACAAATTAAACGCAAGATAGAAGCGCCACGCGGCAGGATCTATCGCTGCACGGTCTGCGAAATACAGCTGCTGATAATTCGGTTCTGAAGGGATGCCTAACGAGGGCAGGTCGAGCCCGGCAATGCCGCGCCATAGCGAATGCGGTATGTGCCAGCTCATGCAGTGATACGCAAAATCTGCGACGGGATCCCCAACCGTCGAGAGCTCCCAGTCAAGCACGCCGATCACCCGTGGCTCTGTCGAGTGAAAAACCAGATTGTCGAGACGGAAGTCACCATGAATCAGCGCCGCTCGCTGTGGCGCGGGCAGATGCGCTGGCAGCCACTGCGTCAGTCGCTGCAGACCATCGGGTACCGGGATCGTTGCCGTGCTGAGCTGAGATGACCAGCGATTGATCTGACGTGACAGATAATCTTCACGTTTGCCGTAGTCGCCCAGACCTTTCGCATCAATATCGATCTTGTGCAGCTCAGAGATGACCCGGTTCATTTCGAGATAGATCGCTGCACGCTCAGCAGGTGACATGCCCGGCAGGCTCTGATCGACAAATACCCGGCCATCCAGAAATGACATCAGATAAAACGGCGTGCCGACGATGCTCTCGTCATCACACCAGGCCAGTGCCGCTGGCACGGGCACAGCAGTATCTTTCAATGCGCTGATGACCCGGTATTCGCGATCGATGGCATGCGCGGATTTCTGCAGCACACCGTCGGGTTTTTTGCGGAGCACGAATTGTTCCGTGCCTGCGGTGAGCAAAAATGTCGGATTCGATTGCCCACCGGTCAGGGATTTGACACTTAGATCGATGGTACTGATCCATCCCTGCGCCTGCAGCCACGTGCGCAAGCGCGCTTGTTTCGTCTGGTCCATCGTGTTTACAAAGAGCTGAGCAAGTGACCGTGGTCCACGGTCAGGCATGAACCCGTCATGCCCGTGCCCGCATCGGAGCACAACAGCAGCAAGGGTCCGTCCAGATCAGTCATATCACCAAAGCGACGCGTGGGAATACGGGCGCGAAGCTTCTCTCCGGCTTCGCTCTTCAGAAAATCGCGGTTCAGATCGGTCACGACATAACCCGGCAATAGGGCATTCACGCGGATCTGATAACGCGCGAGCTCCAATGCCATCACTTTGGTGGCTTGTATCACTGCGGCCTTGGAGATTGCGTACGGCGCAACGCCGGCGGCCACACGTTCGCCCAAAATGGAAGCCACGTTGACGATCGCGCCAGGCTTCTCTGCAGCGCGAAGGCGGCGTGCAGCTTCGGTAGCCACCAGCCAGCAACCCTTGAGGTTGGTGTCGATCACGCTGTCCCAGTCTGCTTCGGTCTGATCGAGCAAGGCGCGGGTGACTGTGATGCCTGCGTTATTGATGACGATATCGCAGGTACCGGCGTGATCGAAACCGGTGCTGACACTCTCACGCGAACTGACATCCATGCTGATCGCTGACGCCTTGCGACCGTTTGCCTCCAGGCTCTGCTGAAGTTCGGACAGCTTGTCGGCGCGGCGCGCTGCCAGAATGACCTCCGCACCTGCAGCAGACAACAGATTGGCGAAATGCGCACCAAAACCACTGGACGCACCGGTGATCAGCGCACGCTTGCCATCGAGATGAAAGCGGGAGACAAGCTCTGCCGCTTTCATCACGCTTTGCCGCCCGCGATTTTTTTGGCCATGCTCCAGCGATGTACCTCGCTGGGACCATCATAGATGCGAAACGCGCGCATGTCGGTAAAGATGCGCATGACTGGCGTATCCCCGGTGACGCCCAGTCCACCCATGATCTGCACGCTGCGGTCCACCACGCGCCACTCGGCTTCGGAACAGACCACTTTCGCGCGACTGGATTCGAACGCACCCTTCTCGCCTTTATCGAGCAACCAGGCGGTGTGCCAGATGTGCAGACGCGCAGTCATCAGGTCCATGTCATTGTCGGCGATCTGGAAACCCACACCTTCATGCTCGACCAGCGGCTTGCCGAAGGCTTCGCGCTTGCGCACGTAGTCGAGCGCGATCTCATGCGCGCGTCGCGCCTGCCCTAGCCAGCGCATGCAATGCGTCAGCCGCGCCGGTGCCAGGCGCACCTGCGCATAGCGGAAGCCTTTGCCGATCTCGCCCAGCACATCCGCTGCGGGAATACGAAGGTCGTGGAATTCCACTACGCCATGCCCACCCGAGAAGCAACGATCCATCGCATCAAGATTGCGCACCAGTTTGATCTCAGGGCGATCCATATCTGACAAGAACATGGTCGCACTGCCATCCTCCATGCCCGCCATGATGATCGCGTAGGAGGAACCTTCGGCGCCGGTGATCAGCCATTTGCGGCCATTGATCACATAGTGGTCACCATCCTTCACCGCCTTGGTTTTCAGCATGCTTGGATCCGCGCCCGCGCCAGGAGCGGGTTCGGTCATGCAGAAGCAGGAACGGGTATACCCCTCCACTTGCGGCCGCAGCCAGCGGGCTTTCTGAGCCGGTGTCGCGACTTCTTCCATCAGATGGATATTGCCCTCGTCGGGGGCGTGAATATTCATCGCGGTCGGGCCCAGCCACGAATAGCCTGCCTCTTCAAACACGACCGCTTTCTCGACATGCGTGAGCCCCAGTCCACCCAGCTCGCGTGACGCATGTGGGGTCAACAGACCTGCTGCACGCGCACGACTGACCAGTTCTGCACGCAGCTCGGGATGTGGGCCATGGCTGTCCTGACGCGGATCGTTCTCCAGCGGGATGACTTGCTCAGCGATGAATTTCCGGGTGCGCTCGCGCAGCTCCTCGGCTCTCGGGGGAAGGGTGAAGTCCATGTCGTCTTAGTCAGAAGAAAAGAGGTGATCGTGGTTATCAGCAGTGGTAACCGTGTCAGCGATTCACGACCGATGCCGGCAAGCGCAGCACCATCATCGCACCGGCCACCAGCAAGCCGGCGAACAGATACAGGCTACTCGACGGGCTACCGGTGATATCCGTCAACCAGCCGACCAGCGACGTGCTCGCCATGCCCGCTATGTTACCAAGCGAATTCACCAGCGCGATACCTGCCGCTGCTGCGGCGCCCGTCAAGAACGATGAAGGCAGGCTCCAGAATGAAGCTTGCGCAGCGGAGGCGCCCGCCGCCGCCAGCGTCAGCGCCATCATGGCGACGATGAGCCCGTAATCGGGAGTAGCGCACAGCGCCAGCCCGGCGGCGGTCAGCAGGCAAGGAATCGCCGTGTGCCAGCGACGCTCGCGCAAGCGATCTGCACTAACACTTGTGAGCACCATCGCGACGATGGCGACGGAATAGGGAATCGTCGTCAGCCAGCCGATCTGCAAGGGATCGGACACGCCCAATTGCTTGATGAGCGTCGGCATCCAGAAGCTGGCGATATAAATCGCGCTGGCGATGCAGAAGTAGGCGGCGCCCAGCATCCAGACACGGCCACTCTTGAATGCATCCATCACATTTACATGCTCGCTCTGTTTGGCTTCATGCGCAATATCCTCATGGATCACGCGCTTTTCGTCATCGCTCAGCCAGCGTGCGTCTTCCACGCGATTGTCGAGAAACTTCAAGATCGCGATACCTAGCAGAATAGAGGGTATGGTCTCTAGGATGAACAACCATTGCCAGCCAGCGAGGCCGGCAACGCCGCCGAAACTTTTGAGAATCCAGCCCGACAGCGGACCGCCGATGATGTTGGACATCGGTATCGCTGCGAGAAAAAGCGCAATGATGCGCCCGCGCCATGCCGCGGGAAACCAGTAGGTCAGATAGAGCAGCACGCCGGGGATGAAGCCCGCTTCGGCTACGCCAAGGAGAAAACGAAGAATGTAGAACTGCGTCGGTGTCTTGACAAAGGCCATCGCCGCGCCAATCAGGCCCCAGCTGACCATGATGCGAGCGATCCACAGCTTCGCCCCGACTTTATGCAGCAGGATATTGCTCGGTACTTCAAAGATCACATAGCCGATAAAGAAAATACCCGCGCCCAGACCATAGACGGTATTACTGAATGACAAATCGCTGAGCATTTGCAGCTTGGCGAAGCCAACATTCACGCGATCCAGATACGCCGCCAGGTAGCACAGGCACAGGAAAGGCACGAGCCGCCATGCGACTTTCTTGTACACCTGGCCAGTCGATTCGGCGGCCATCTCTGATGCGATACTGCTCACTGCCATGGGGTCTCCTCCCGATAATTTCTCTTTTATTTTCAGACGTCGTTGATCTGTGGAGATATCAAAAAAAGGCCAGCCTCGTGAGGCTGGCCTAACCCAACGCGGAAACTCATCTGTTAAAACCCAGCCGGATACAACCTGGCTGTTTACCACCTGCTGCTTCCTGCTGATTCCCTACACTTGCATTCCACAGCCCTGCTGCTCAGCCCGAGACCCTGAACCTTGCAAAGATCACGCGCCGAACCTTGGTTGAAACAAGACCTGACCGAAGCGCCAGCGTGGCGAGCCAAGCTTGATCCAAAATTACATAAAGGCAACTTATTTTATGAACTCTGAATTCAGAGTTCGAATAGGCGAAGAGTAAGGCGTTTGAATTCCGCCTGTCAAGCGAAGATTATTCAGGGTGAAAAACGAGGCAAAGCGCAGAAAGTATAGTTA
>JBEDGK010000237.1:0-4182 GCA_041174665.1 Pseudomonadota bacterium | reverse complement strand
TGACAATTCATTAGCAAAATGAATACAATTTACCCCTTTTTCGATCAAGGAGCGCACATGGCTATCGATACCACCGACATTCCCAAGATGGATTTCGGCATCGCCGACACCGACCGCAGACAGATCATCGAAGGACTCAAGCACCTGCTTGCCGATACTTACACGCTGTACCTGAAGACACATAATTTTCATTGGAACGTCACTGGTCCCATGTTCCAGACGCTGCACCAGTTGTTCATGGATTTCTACACCGAGCAGTGGGCGGCTGTTGATCTGATTGCCGAGCGTATCCGCGCGATGGGCGCCCCGGCTCCGGGCACCTACGAAGAATTCGTCAAGCTGACCACCATCAAGCCCAGCAATGGACTGCCCAAGGCACGCCAGATGATCATTGAGCTGGTCGAGGGTCAAGAAGCCGTGGCGCGCACGGCGCGCAAGATGTACTCGGTCGCAGAACAAGCTGACGATCAGCCAACTTGCGACCTGCTCACCCAGCGCATGCAGATTCATGAGAAAAATGCGTGGATGTTGCGCAGTTTGTTGGAAGAATGAATCCGACTCTCGAGCTGAGAGAGACAAAGAAAGACACTGGGTCCCGGCCTGCGCCGGGACGACGATGTTGAGAACAGCAGCACTTCAAACGTTATCCCGGCGGAGATCGAGATCCATATTCAATCTGGCCGAATGCCCGTCAGTTAAACCCGAACGTCTTGATACACGAACAAAGACACTGGGTACCGGCCTGAGGCGGGACGACGATGTTGAAACTGGCTGCACCTCAAACGTCATCCCGGCGCAGGCCGGGATCCAGTGTCTTAAGGATTTTCAATGACCAGTGATGATCTGCATCCTTCACTGAATGGCATGAAAATCTGGCCACCCTTTCATTGAAAGCCCAAGCCAGATCACGCATCGGTTCCGACCTGAACCAGCATAAGATTTTTTAAACTTTATTTTTGGTTGTACAAGCGTATACCTGCCTCGTCAAGCTGACGCTGTTCCTGTTTTGCTGCGGCTGCGGCAGTGTGACGATTCTCTCGCTCGACCATCGCCTCCATCTTTGCTTGTTCACGCTGCGCCGCTGAAAGCTTGTCCTTTGCGACACCCAAATCATACTCGGCTGCCTCACGTTGCTTGCTGACGCGCATGCGCAGACCATGTAAATGATCGAGGAATTTACGGTAGGCGATATTGTCTGCGATGGTATGCGCTTCTTTCTGCGCCTCTTTATATCGAGCCAGGTAATCCTGCTTGAGCTTGTCGATATGGGCTTCGCTGGCCTCGAGCTGAGTGACCCGGGCGCGCACGGCATTGAGCTCCGCCTGCGCTTCGTGCGCGGCAGCATCGGCTCGCTGCTTCAGAACGGACCATGTCTTGTTCATGAGGGGATAGTAGCAGCTGTGGGCTGGCTATTGATTACTACGCCATCAGCTCGCTGATCATGCGGCGGGTAGCCTTGTAATCGACGTCGGCCGTGATGTCCTGCCGCAGGAATTCCTCGAACTGGCCGCGCATCTGAATGGCCAGATCAATATCGGCACTCGATCCGGCCTCGTAGGCACCCACGGAAATCAAATCCTGATTCTGCTGATACAAAGACCATAGCCGGCGCAACCGGTTGGCCTGCTTGAGTTCATGCGGCTCGAGCAGATCTTGCATCACCCGCGAGATCGAACCATTCAGATCGATGGCTGGATAATGCGCGGCATCCGCCAGCTTGCGCGATAACATGACCTGTCCATCCAGCGATGCACGGGCAATATCGACAATCGGGTCTTGTGCATCATCGCCTTCGGCCAACACGGTATAAATCGCAGTGATCGCACCATAGCCATGGCGGCCGACGCCGGTGCGCTCGATCAGATTGGGCAGCAAAGCGAATACGGAAGGTGGGTAACCTTTGGCGGTCGGGGGCTCGCCAATGGCCAGACCAATTTCGCGCTGTGCATGAGCGACACGGGTGAGGCTGTCCATCAGCATCAGTACATTCTTGCCTTGATCGCGGAAATACTCGGCGATCACATGCGTCAGATGGGTGGCTTTCAAGCGCATCACCGGCGACACATTGGCTGGCGCAGCGACGACGACAGATTTTGCACGCCCCTCCGGGCCGAGCACTTCATTGATAAAAGCCTGTACCTCACGACCACGTTCACCGATGAGACCGATAATGACCACATCGGCTTTGGTGAAGCGGGTAATCATGCCAAGCAGCGAGCTCTTGCCGACACCCGAGCCGGCGACCAAACCGATACGCTGGCCGCGACCGAGCGTGAGCAAACCATTGATGGCCTTCACGCCGACGTCCAGCACCTGATTGATGACGCCACGCTCCATCGGATTGAGCGGCGTACCCAGCAAGGCCAGTCGATCGGGACAATCGATCGCGGGCCCGCCATCCAGCGGCTCACCAAAGGCATCGATCACGCGCCCGAGCAAGGCAGAGCCCAGCTTGGCTTCAGAAGAATTCGTCACGACACGCACCGTTGCACCGGGACCGATGCCAACCGGTTCAGTGAAGGGCATCAGGAATAATGTCTGGTCATTGAAGCCGACAACTTCAGCAGACACTCGCGCGCCTCTTCCGCTATCGATCTCGCACAACGCACCCAGCGGCGCCATGATGCCACGCGCCTCCAGCGTCATGCCAACGAGCCGCACCAGCGTGCCTGTGTGCTCCGCAGGGGGCGCCTGCGTGCGATCGACAAGGTGGTCGACGACGTCGGAGAAATCAATCATGGTGTCACACCAGGCTCAGCGTCGCCGTGAACACCCTCCGCTGCGATGTCGGACCTGCCCGCGGCACCGATATCCTCGGCTTCGGCACCGATTTGGGTGAGCGCAGTCTCTGCTGGACCATGGTCTGCAGAGGAGAAATCATCAGTCGCGTCGGTTACGTCATCGATCACCGGAGACTTGCTCGCAGTCGTCGGGGACGGAGGCTGAGCTCGCTGAACCAGCGGATTAGGAAGCGCGGGACGCCAGCTGCCCGCCACCGGCTGCGCCAGAGATTTTTGTATGCCCTTGACTCGTCGTTCGATCAGATCCTCGACGACGCTACCATCAAGCGATGTGCGCACGCTGCCGCGCGTCAGCGTGGCATCTGGGCGCAGCACGATGCTGTCACCAAACGGCGCGATCAGGGGTTTGTACTGTTCAAGGTCTTCGGGGTTCAGGTGAACGATAACGGCTTTCTCGCCACTGGCGGCCAGTTCACGCAAACAGTTGTCCACCAGACGTGAGATCGTCTGCGGCGATTGACTCAATTCACCGCGCACCAGTTGCTCTGCCAGATGCACGGCGAGTTTTTTCATGGGTTCGAACAGCGTGTCAGGGTCTTCGCTCAGGCGCTGCAAACCTTCGAGGAGATGTCTGAGCTGTGTCAGCTTGTTTTCAAAGCTTTGCTGCAGCTCGCTCATCGCCTGATCACGACCCGCCTGCACACCTTCCTGATAGGCAGCCTCACGAGCTTCTTCACGTGCAGCCTCCAGTCTGCTTCTCATGACCTCGCTGCTCAACTCGGGTGGCTCCTCAGCAGTTTCCGTGTCGTTCGCAACGACGGCCACTGGTCGTCGTGCTAGATCGGGATCAGCTTCCGTAGCATGCCAGTCGTCTGAAGAACCGGAAGACACTGAAGACTCTGAGAGCAGTCGAGGCGTGTTCACAGGCGTCTCGTTCTCGTTAACCGTTTGAATTGCCATGACCTCGGACACTGCCGCATCGCCCTCGGCTGATGTGGGCAGCTCATCTGCAGTCGCCGTCGCAGAGGCAGACGGTGATGCTGAAACGTCGAACGCATCCGAGGCTGCATGCTCGGTAGACCCAGGCCTTGAGCCGGCGAGTTCCGCGGCCTCTGTCGCGGGACCATCATGGGGATTTTCTGTCTCTGCTTGTGCGATGGTCTGCCCGGGCTCGGTATCTTGCTGTAACCAATTCGGCGATGGTAGGGTCTCCGCGCCAGAATCCTCATGCGCGATATTCGTCGCCGCAAGCGCTGCATCCGCACGGCTGCTGTCTTGCGCGGGTGTGTCTACCGAGTGTTCCGATTCTGTCTCGGCTGCTGTACCGGCCGTATCGGCAGCAGCAAGGTCTGCGGTGAATTCGCCTTCAGCACGCGAGTCAGCGATCTGATCCGACGACGCAAACTGACCAGCAGAGCTACCGAGCGTTTCCGTGGATGAA
>JBEDGK010000236.1:0-3075 GCA_041174665.1 Pseudomonadota bacterium | reverse complement strand
GCGTTAAAAATGACTACAGCCGGTGCAGTGCGTAATTAATAGCGTGCCGGTAGCCGTCGGCACCGAAGCCACAGATCACACCCGCCGCCAACTCGGACAAGTAAGAGTGATGGCGAAATTCTTCGCGCCGGTGAATATTCGAGATGTGGACTTCAATAAACGGGATACCAACGCCAGCCAGCGCATCTCGCAATGCAATGCTGGTGTGGGTCAGCCCACCGGGATTGATCACGATGGTATCGACCGACTCGCCGCGCGCAGCGTGAATGCGGTCGATCAGTTCCCCTTCATGATTGCTCTGAAAATGTGACAGCAACGCACCGCCAGCCTTTGCCTGTGCCACCGCATCGCGCTCGATCTCAGCCAGCGTGGTCGCACCGTAGACCTCCGGCTCGCGACTACCGAGCAGGTTGAGGTTGGGTCCGTTTAGCAGGAGCAGATTTTTTGCCATCGAAAAGCCGCAATTTGGCGAAGAAGACAGCATTTTCCTGCAAAATGCCGTCGGATGGCAAGAAGAAACCTTCCCTGGGGCTACATGGATGCCAGATCTGCCCTGACTTTTTCCATATCAAGTCGGCCCATGTAGGTTTTGCGGACGCTGCCGTCGGCACCAATCAAGATGGTGAAGGGCAGGCCGCCCGATTGATTACCAAACTGCCGTGATAACTCACTGCCTTCTAGGCCACCTAAGAGCAGCGGATAAGTGATTTGATGCTTTTCAGCGAATTCGCGGATGTTCGAGGGTGAATCGATACCGATGCCAACTATTTGAAGGTTTTTGCTGGCCAAGTCATTTTGTAGCGCGACTAGCTCAGGCATCTCCGAGACACAGGGCGGGCACCAGGTTGCCCAAAAATTGATCAGCAAGACTTTGCCTTGCCATTCCAACATCTTGCGCTGACGGCCGCCACTATCTTTGAGTGAGACCTGCATTAGCGCGCCGACCGCGGTATCGGCCGGGGCTGTGGGCTGAAAGCGCTTTGCGCCAAAATAAATACCAATCGCCGTAAATAAGACGGCGATAACGACAAAAGCGGTAATTTTCTTCAAGTATCAGGCTCCTCGGCCAGCAGTGCGCGCAGCCCGGTAAGGTCGGCGCGCTCGACAAACTTGCGGCCAGCGCCGCGCAAGTCGTCCGGATCATACAGTGAGAGATGCACGCCTTCGTGCTTCCACAAAAAGGACAAGGTTTCGACGTAGCGATCCGGATGCCGGAAATGCTTAGACTCGGAAACTTCGTAGTCGATGTTCGCATTCAGCAAAAATACCGCCACGTCCTTGCTGTTATCAGCAAAAAGAAGCAGATGAATATCAGAGTGCTCGCCCGCGGTGCCATTTAGCACCGCACCGGTGAGCCAGGGCGAGAACTCGGACAGCTTTTCCATGAGCTCAAGTGCTATCAACCGCAGCTGTCGTAGCCGCAGCGGTTGCGACTCACCAAAAAACAAGGCTTGATACTCCCGCACCTGCGCCTCGACTTGCGCATTGTCCGGCAGCACATCGCCGCGGACTTTTTGATGACCGATGATTAACTTCGCCGCCTTCCGCTTAGCGCTGGCGTAGTCGGCGCCATCCTCGGCAATCATGCGCGCGGCAGCGGCAGCAATCTCTGCGCGTAGATGCTCTGCATCACTCGGGGTATGGATAGCCATGAAAGCCTGACATTGAGTTGAGCAGGGGCGTGTCGCTTGCACCAGCAGCAGAAGCTGCACATTCTGGTTTGCCCATGAAATGGGAGATCAGCCGGTCGGGTAAAATCGCACATTCATCACGCGACAACGCGACCCAGATTCTATATGCACATTCACATTCTCGGCATCTGTGGCACCTTCATGGGTGGTCTTGCAGCGCTGGCCAAAGAAGCTGGGTACAAGGTGACAGGTTGCGATGCCAATGTCTACCCCCCGATGAGCACGCAGCTGCGCGCGCAGGGTATCGAGCTGATCGAGGGTTTCGGCCCGCATCAGATGAGTTTGCAGCCCGACATGTACGTCATTGGTAATGTGGTTTCGCGCGGCAACCCCCTGATGGAAGCCATCATGAATCGCGGCCTGCCATATATCTCAGGTCCGCAATGGATGGGCGAGCATATCTTGCGCGACAAATGGGTGCTGGCAGTTGCAGGTACGCACGGCAAGACAACGACCGCGTCCATGCTGGCGTGGATATTGGAAGATGCGGGTTATCAGCCCGGTTTTCTGATTGGTGGTGTGCCGATGAATTTCGGTATCTCGGCGCGGCTAGGTGGTGCAGGTGGTGACGGCGCCTCCTTCTTCGTCATCGAAGCGGACGAATACGATACCGCGTTCTTCGACAAGCGCAGCAAATTTGTACACTACCACCCGCGCACTGCTATCTTGAACAACCTCGAATACGACCACGCCGATATTTTTCCGGATCTGGCAGCGATTGAGACGCAGTTCCATCACCTGGTCCGTACAATTCCTTCCAGCGGACGCTTGGTCGTGAATGGTGGTGAGACCGCTTTGCGTCGCGTGATTGATCGCGGCTGCTGGAGTGAGGTCGAATGGTTCAATGCCGATCAGGGCTGGCAAATGATCGAACATGGCGAAGATCGCTTTGATGTTGTTCATCAGGGCGAGCGTGTTGGTGCACTGCGTTGGTCCCTGACCGGAACCCATAACCGTTGGAACGCGATCGCCGCGATCGCCGCTGCGCGCCATGTTGGTGTGCCGCCATCGCAGGCGATTGTCTCGCTGGCGTCTTTTGAAAACGTGAAGCGTCGTATGGAGACACGCGGTGTCGTCAATGGCGTTTCTGTGATCGATGACTTCGCGCATCATCCAACCGCGATCGCGACCACCGTCGGTGGCCTGCGCCGCAAGGTTGGTAACGCGCGCATTCTTGCTGTCCTTGAGCCGCGCTCGAACACCATGAAGCTGGGCACAATGAAAGAAGCGCTACCGGGCAGTCTGGCTGAAGCGGATCTGGTATTTGGCTATGGCGCGAAAGGTGAGGGTAAAGAAGCACTCGGCTGGGATCTAGGCTCAGCGCTGGCACCGCTGGGTGAGCGCGCACAGGTCTTTGATGATCTGTCGGCACTGGTAACAGCGG
>JBEDGK010000235.1:0-4539 GCA_041174665.1 Pseudomonadota bacterium | reverse complement strand
AAGGTGAATAAAAGCCCATCGGCTGGCTGTTGAGCAGCGCCGCCAGAAAAGCGGCTGGCTGATGGCATTTCAGCCAGGCGCTGGCATAAGCGAGCAAGGCAAAGCTGGCGGCATGGCTTTCAGGGAAACCGTATTCGGCAAAGCCCTGTATCTGCGCATAGATCGCCTCAGCAAATTCGCGCGTATAGCCGCGCTCATGCATACCGTGTATAAGTTTGTCATGAAATTTTTCCAGCCCGCCTTTACGCTTCCAGGCTGCCATCGCACGCCGGAGCTGATCGGCTTCGCCTGCGGTGAAGCCAGCCGCGAGCATGGCGATCTGCATCACCTGCTCTTGAAAGATAGGAATGCCTAGCGTGCGCGACAAGGCAGATTCCATATCGGCGCTGGGATAAACAATCGGCTCCAGACCTTGCCGACGTCTCAGATACGGATGGATCATCCCGCCCTGTATGGGACCGGGGCGTATGATTGCCACCTCGATGACCAGATCGTAGAAAGTACGCGGTCTCAAGCGTGGCAGCATGCTCATCTGCGCGCGGCTCTCAATCTGAAATACGCCTACCGTATCGGCGCGACTGATCATGTCGTAGGTCGCCGCATCTTCGGTGGGTATGTCGGACAGGGTGAATACCTCGCCGCGCTGTTCGGAAATGATGTCCAGCGCGCGGCGCATCGCCGAAAGCATACCCAGAGCGAGTATGTCCACCTTCAGTAGACCGAGCGCATCCAGATCGTCCTTGTCCCACTGAACGACGCTGCGGCCTTCCATCGCCGCTTTTTCTATTGGCACCAGCCGCGACAGCTTGTCACGCGCGATGACAAAGCCACCAGGATGCTGGGATAAATGCCGGGGAAAGCCGATCAGTGTTGTCGTCAGTTCCTGCCACTGCTTTGACAAGGGCGATTCGGGATCCAGCCCAGCTTCACTGAAACGCTCTCCCATTACCTCGCGGCTGTCCCACCAGCGATGGGATTTCGCCAGCCGGTCAATCAATCCGAGATCAATACCCAGCGTCTTGCCCGTATCGCGCAGCGCGCTGCGTGGCCGATAAGTGATGACAACACCTGTCAGTGCCGCGCGATGCCGGCCATATTTTTCATAGATGTACTGAATGACTTCTTCGCGCCGCTGGTGCTCGAAATCGACATCAATGTCAGGGGGCTCGTTGCGTTCTTTGGAGATGAAGCGCTCGAACAGCAGATTGCTGCGTGCCGGGTCGACTTCGGTAATACCCAGGCAATAGCAGACTGCAGAATTCGCCGCCGAACCCCTGCCCTGGCAAAGAATGTGCCGGTTGCGAGCGAAAGAAACGATGTCATACACGGTAAGGAAGTAGGGCTCATAGGCCATCTCTGCGATCAGTGTCAGCTCATGCTCGATCTGCTGCTGCACCGGCGCCGGTATGCCTTTCGGGAAGCGACGGTGCGCACCCACCCAGGTTTGCTCTCGCAGATAACTGGAGGGCGTATAACCTTCAGGCACCAGTTCATCCGGATACTCATAGCGCAGGCTGTCTAGCGAGAAGTTGCACAGCTTGGCAATCGCCATGGTCTCGGCGAGCGCCTCCTCCGGATACAAGTTCGCCAATCGCAAGCGCGAACGCAGGTGCTGCTCGGCATTCGGGAACAAGCGCTTTCCGCATTCAGCCAGCGGCTTGCCGGCACGGATCGCTGTCAATGTATCCTGCAAGCGCTTGCGTGAGCGCAGATGCATGCACACATCCCCGGTGGCGGCAATACGCAAGCCGTTCAGCGCAGCTGCCTGAAACACGCTTGCCTTGTGCTGCTCATCCTGCCCGCGATGCAGCAGGGTCAGTGCAATGCGCGCACGCTCGCCAAACGCTGCTGTCATCCATGCGGCCTGTCGGTGCAATGTCAGTATATCGACACCGTAATCCGGCGCCAGCAGCAGCAGACAATCGGGTAGCCCGCGCAGATGCGCATGCCCTATCGCAGGGTCAGAAAAATCTTCTTGCGTCAGCCGATAGTGGCCTTTCTCTGCGCGCCCCCTGCCCAGCGTGATCAGCTCGCACAGATTGCCGTAGCCATTACGGTTCATCGCGAGCGCAATGAGTCGCAGATCGCCCGCGTCATGATGAACTCGGAACTGACTGCCGATGATCAGCGTCATCCCCTGCCGCTTTGCCTCGGTATGCGCGCGTACTATGCCTGCCACCGAGCACTCATCGGTGATTGCTATTGCACCATAATCCAGCGCAGCAGCGCGCGCGACCAGTTCTTCCGGATCCGAGGCACCGCACAAAAAGCTGAAGTTCGATACGCACTGAAGCTCGGCGTAAGCAGGTAGACCGCGGCTGGCAAACATGATCGCTGCTTACGCAAACAGTCCGTGCAGATACCAGCGCGCGCTGCCCGCATCACGCTCTCGATAGATCCAGTAGCAAGCACCCTCCCCGCCTTGTGCCACAAAGTAATCGCGCATCACCAGCGGCTCATCCCACCAGCCAGTTTCGATCCGCTCCGGACCCAGCAGGAGCCTGAGCGGCGAGCCATAAAAGGGATGGTCCCCCTGCATGCGCAGCGCCAGCGGTTCTTCCAGCAACCAGAACGGGCGCTCGGCAAAGCTATCGTCTGCGATCTCGCGCGGCCTGGACTTTGCATCGATCGCACGCTGCCACTGATTGGCCACTTCAGGCCGGTGATCTTCATGCAAACAAGGCAGCTGCACCGCATCGGGCCCCAGCCGGGCAACCAGCAGTTCGAGAAGACGCTTGTAGTCTTCGGGCGTGCCGCCCGGTTCGGGGAACAGCTGCTCACTGGGTGCTACACGGTCGGCCAGCTGCGTAGCCGTCAGCGACAATCCAATTGCTGGGGAAGGCAGTGTCAATCGCTCGAGGCGTTCTTTGAATAGCCTCAGCAGATGTGGCGCTTCCCATACCGGTTCGGCCAGCGTGATGTGGATAGCACTGGGCTCGCATTGGGCGCGACCGGGGCGCGCGCTCTCATGCGCAATCGAGAGGTGGCATGCCGCCACGGCCTGCTGTCGCGCCGCCAGCCATCCGGTCATCTGCAGCAGCAGACGCTGCGTCGCTGATAACAGCTGCGCCGCTTGTTCGATACGATAAGGCAGCTCCAGCGATGTGCTGAAGGTCTCGGGAGCGATGATCCATTCAAATAGCTCGGGAGCTTCGCCATATGCGCGGTCAAGCGTATCGATCAGGATTGCGTCGGTGCGTCGACGCAGACCAGCGCGCGGCAGGCGACGCAGATCAGCGAGCGTGCGACACCCCAGTTCATCGAGCCATGAGGCGTGCACACGCGCGGCAGGCAATACAGTAAAAGGCAGGCTGTCCAGCAGGCGCTTCATGCTGTGCTGTTGCGCGACGCGCCGGCGATGACTGCGATGATGTGCAAACAGCCAGGCTGCCTGCGCCGTCGGCGCCATGCCCAGCCGGACTGAAAATCCTAGCGCATGAACGCTGTCGCGCACGCGACGGCACAGCGGCAAGCGCCCGCCGAACGCAGACAGGCTCGCGCTGACGTCCATCAGCAGCGTCGCTTCCTCTGCCAGCGCGAGTTCCGGTGTGTATTGCAGTAAGGCCAGCGCGACCGCATCGAGTGCTTCCTGCTCACGATCCGGTACGCGTGGCATCAAAAGAACTTCTGGAGCGATCGTCATCGCGCTGGCCTGACGCATGCCGATGCGCAATCCCTGCGCGCTGGCCAGCGGCGTGAGCGCCACCACCTGCGATGCCTCGGCGATAGCGATAGCCAATGGCTCACACCAGCGCGGGCGCAGTGCCTGCAGCGGCAGCTGGGGTAGCCAGACGGCGATCCATGAACGCATTGAGCGCATTGCCAGACTCTCTACGAGAAGAAAGACGCGGCCACTGCAGCAGCAGTGGCGCAACACACGAAGGACCGCGACGCTTGAGCATATCGATCCGCAAGCCTTCCGGATGAGGCCGCAGCGCAAGCCGCAGCGGCGCGGGCGATGGCGCATCAGACATTGCCTGTGGGCGCAGCACCCAGCACAGCATGTCCGATGCCTGCGCGGCCATCTGCAAGCGGCGCAGTGCTTCAGCGCGCATGGCGCCCTGCCATAGCAACAATGCACCGCAGCTGCCGTTGCGCAGCACCTGCTCTGCGCTCCACAGCACATCTGACAAGCGCGAGGCGCGTATCCACAGCATGCGTTCAGGCGGCAATCCTCGCGCACGCAAACCTGATAGTTGAGGCAGGTGTGGCGGCTGAAGCAAGGCAATACGCTGCCCGGCCAAACGCTGCAGCGCCGGCAGCAACAAGCGCATTTCGCCAATGCCGTTCTGCTGCAACAGCAATTCAATCAGCCCGCGATGCGGCCAGCCGCCACCAGGTAGCAGTTCATCCAGCGGCGTATAGCCGCTGGGAGTCACGCCTGTGCAGCCCGAGGCCATCGCACCGCCTCGCCAGACGAGGCCGGCGAGGCTGGAAGGCAGAGATGACGGGACTGCCGGCACCGCAAATACGGAGTCGGACATGGTATTTTGTTGCTTTTATGAAATTTGTGCGATGAACGAAATTACTGTACAAATA
>JBEDGK010000234.1:0-3516 GCA_041174665.1 Pseudomonadota bacterium | reverse complement strand
ATTCCCTTCAAGGCTGAGCTTCCTGAGCGTTTTATTAAATTTAAGGCCCTCCGCCAACGCTTTTGCGCCGCGTGGAAAGAACGGATCAGGTCCGTCGCCACGCTTGTACCAAAACTCAGACCATCTATTGTCATCAAGATTCAGTGTGGTAAGCGTTGTATTGACTTTCAGGGCCTCTCCCAATGCTTCAAAGCCAAGCCCACCAAAATGGTTGCTGGTAAGCCGAAACGTTTTAAGAGCGGTATTACCCTTAAGAGCTTCCGCCAGTGCTGCTGCGCCATCCTGACCAATGTCATTCGAGATAAGACTAAGCTCAGTGAGCGTTGTATTAACTTTCAAAGCCTCCGCCAACACTGCCGCCCCACTATCTACTAGATAACTGCAAAAAAAAGTTAGTTTAGTAATTGTTTTGCAACCTTGAAGGATTTGCAGCAGCGCTCTCAACTCGGAATAGCGAACCCCCTCATGGATTTTAATTTCGCGCAAAGAAGCCGGCGAGGTTCGCAACCAAGCAATGAGATCGCCCACTTTAAGTTTTTTTGATCTCCTGAAAGTGAGCTTGCCGTCTGCGGTGATCATTTTTTCAAACTGGTTCCCTTGACCGACATGGACACTGCGTTGGTAAGCAGTCAAGTTTCGGGCCTGACCGTATAGCGCTCTTTTTTCGTCTCCGGTCTGCCTCTTTTTTACGGTGGGTGTCGACGACGTCATGGTGGCTTGGGATGTCGCGCTTTGGCTGGCATCATCCGTGGCGGACGTTCTCGGATCTCTATCGCTAGCTTGTCGCGTACTTACTACCGGCGCGTCCTCCGGTTGTACTGAACCGTCCGATGAAGCACTGTCCTGTTCGCTGGAAGAAGTCGAGCTGACGAGACTGCTCGTGTCTGTGTCTGGGTCTGTCTCGGATTGAGAATGGCGGCGCGGCGTCGAGGGGATGGAATTGGACATGACACTCTTTCTTTGGGCGCGTTTCGTTGATCGGCACCGCCCTGGAAGAGTCACTGATCAGGCGGCAAAATTTGAGTGCCTGGAGTCGGAGATATAGTTCATTTCTTTAAACTGACGGTATATGGATGGTACAAAGATAGTATAAATTTCGGGCATGCCAACAATATGTATACCGGATTGGTATCGGACCTTGGTGTGGGTCCCTCCTGACAGATGCGGGATTAATGCGACAAATATACTGGCGAAGCATTAAGAACCTGTCTCCTTAGGTCAATCGCAAGACCGTATTAGCGCAGACAGTACAGGCGTAGGTCAAGTCACTGCCAACGCCACCAGCGGCCTAAAGAGAAAGGTACTAAGGCAGAAACTACCGTCCCCCCGCCACATCCAGCATCGTCCCCGTGACATACGACGACTGCGCCGACATCAGCCACAGCGCTGCCTCGGCCACTTCATCGGCAGTACCGCCGCGCTGCATCGGCACGCCCACCTTCGCGCGATCGACGCGACCCGGTTCGCCGGCGCTGGCATGAATATCGGTATAGATCAGTCCGGGCCGGATCGCGTTCACGCGTATGCCTTCGGTCGCGACTTCCTTGGCAAGACCGATGGTCATGGAATCGACGGCGCCCTTTGCAGCGGCATAGTCGATGAATTCATTCGGCGAACCCAAACGCGATGCGGCCGATGAAATATTCACGATCGTTCCGCCCTTGCCGCCGTGTTGAGTCGACATGCGCAACACCGCTTCTTTGGCGCACAGGAACGTACCGATCACATTGGCGCCTAGCACGCGGTTCCAGCGGGCTACATCCATCTGATCCAGCCGTGTCTGCTTTTCCAGCATGCCGGCATTATTGACCAGCGCATCCAGCCGGCCCATCTGCTGATCCACAGTCGTGAACAAGCGCAGCACATCGGCCTCCACTGAGACATCGGCCTGCGTGGCGAGCACCTTGCGGCCGGTGGCACGGATTTTATGTGCCACTTCTTCAGCGGCTTTCGCATTGCTCTGGTAGCTGAAGGCGACGTCATAGCCGCGCTGCGCGGCCATGATCGCGATGGCAGCGCCTATGCCCCGACTGCCGCCCGTGACGAGAACGATGGGATGGGTCATGTGTGTGGTCTCCCTGATTATTTTTATCGGCACGAGATTTTAGCGCGTCTGAACACCCGTCCTACAATACACGGATGCCCCAGACGTACCCACCTTTGCTGAGCGGTTTTCCCCCGGTGATGAGCGCCGATACGCAGCTGCTGATTCTCGGCAGCTTTCCCGGCACGGCCTCGCTCGCGGCAGGCCAGTACTACGCGCACCCCCGCAACCAGTTCTGGCCGCTGCTATCGGCGGTACTGAATGAAGATCTTCCATCGCTGCCCTATGACCTAAGACTGGAACGACTTATCTCGCATCACATCGGCCTGTGGGATGTGATCGCGGCCTGCGAGCGTAAAGGCAGTCTCGATGCATCGATACGGCGTGCACAAGCAGCAAATTTCTCCGTCCTGCAGCAGGATTACCCCGCATTGCGTCGCATCGCCTTCAACGGCAAGACCGCCGGGCGCTTCGCGCCACGGTTTGCAGAAGCAGGCTTTGAGACGCTGGTACTGCCCTCTTCCTCACCGGCCAATGCACAACTCTCTTTCGAGCAAAAGCTAGTACAGTGGCTGTCTTTGCGAGGCTAGCCATTCATGTCGCCCGCTTGTTTACTGAACCTTCATGCGCAAGAACGCCGCCTCTCCGCAGAAAAGAACCACCCAACGCAAGCCTCGCTTCGCGCCCGTCACGCTGTCCGAGCAGGATGGTGTGCGCTACTTGCACTTCGGCACCGAATGGATACAGGGTGCGATGCGCATGCGCAAGCCAGACTGGATTGAACTGGAGTATGCACAGCAGATGATGGCCTGGATGCTATTCATCGACCAGCCCTCGCGCATCGTTCAGCTGGGTCTGGGTGCCGCAGCGCTGACTAAATTTTGCCGCCGCTGGTATCCGAAATCTCCGGTGACGGTGGTCGAGCTGAATCCCTCGGTGATCGATATCTGTCATTCGATGTTCAAGCTGCCCGTGACCGATGACCTACTCGAGATCATCGAAGGCGATGCAGGCGACTTCGTGGAAGACCGCGCCAACCACGGCACCATCGATGTGCTGCAGATCGATCTGTATGACGCCACCGCGCGCGGACCCGTGCTGGAGTCGCCCGAGTTTTATCGCGCCTGCGCGCGCTGCCTGAAGCGCGAGGGGGTGGCGGCCATTAACCTGTTTGGCGATCATCCCAGTTACCAGCGCAACCTGCGTGCGATCTGCAGCGCCTTCGATGCCGTGATCTCGCTACCCGAGGTTCATCAGGGGAATGTGGTGGTGCTCGGCTTTCGGAGAGCGCCGTCGCCGGACTTTGCTGATCTCTATGCGCGCGCTGCGGTGATACGGGATATGACGAAGCTGCCTGCAAAATCCTGGGTCGATGGAATGAAATCTGCCATCAGCGCAGGCTCGCCAGAAGATCGCTGACAGTCGGCCAGCGCAGCCGCACGCCCAGCTCGGATTTCATCCGCAGATTGGAC
>JBEDGK010000233.1:0-7866 GCA_041174665.1 Pseudomonadota bacterium | reverse complement strand
TTTTGCTGAATTCTGGCAAGACGCGTAAAATAGCACGAAGTTTTCACCGCCGAGTTAATCAGACAACTTGCGAGGCGGTCTACAAATTTCGCTAAAGCGTCGCAGGCTCACTGGGTTGACCGCGACAGGTTGTCAATCTTTTTTGGGGAGCTTGTGCATGTCAAACGAATACCTGTTCACGTCCGAGTCGGTGTCCGAAGGCCATCCGGACAAAGTCGCCGACCAGATTTCCGATGCGATTCTTGATGCGATCCTGGAGCAGGATCCGCGCGCTCGCGTCGCCGCAGAGACACTCTGCAACACGGGTCTGGTTGTCTTGGCCGGCGAGATCACGACGACCGCCAACGTGGATTACATCAAGGTAGCCCGCGAGACACTCAAAGGAATCGGTTACGACAACACCGACTTCGGTATCGATCACCGAGGCTGCGCGGTCATGGTCTGCTATGACAAGCAGTCACCCGACATCGCGCAAGGCGTCGACGAAGGAAAGGGCATCGACCTCGATCAGGGTGCGGGCGATCAGGGCCTGATGTTCGGATATGCGTGCAACGAAACTCCCGAGCTGATGCCTGCCGCGATCTACTATTCGCACCGCATCGTCGAACGCCAGTCTCAGCTGCGCAAAGATGGTCGTCTGCCCTGGCTGCGACCCGATGCAAAATCACAGGTGACGCTGAAGTATGTCGATGGCAAGCCGGTCGCAATCGACACCATTGTGCTTTCGACGCAGCACGCGCCCGAGATGGATCACAGACAGATCGAGGAAGCCGCGATCGAACAGGTCATCAAGCCAGTTGTACCGAAAGAATGGCTGAAGAACACCCGTTATCTGATCAATCCGACCGGACGCTTCGTGATCGGCGGCCCCCAGGGCGATTGCGGTCTCACCGGGCGCAAGATCATCGTTGACACCTACGGCGGTGCGGCGCCGCATGGCGGCGGCGCATTCTCCGGAAAGGATCCATCAAAAGTTGACCGCTCGGCAGCATATGCTGGCCGCTACGTGGCAAAGAATATCGTTGCCGCCGGCCTCGCCGAAAAATGCCAGATTCAGATCTCTTATGCGATCGGTATTGCCAAACCGACCTCGGTAATGGTCACCACATTCGGTACCGGCAAGATCAGCGATGAAAAGATCGAAGCGCTGGTTCGCGAGCATTTCGATTTGCGTCCGAAAGGCATCGTGCAGATGCTTGACCTGTTGCGCCCGATCTATCGCAAGAGCGCCGCTTACGGCCACTTCGGTCGTGAAGAGCCCGAGTTCAGCTGGGAGCGTACCGACAAGGCCGCCGCGCTGAAGGCGGCTGCCGGTCTCTAATATTCGCATTTGGGTAATGACACGACGGGCAGGCTTGCAGGGCAGGCTTGCCCGTTTTTCATTTCGTTGAACTGAACCCGAATTACCTATCATTGCTGGCCTGAGAAAAATTTTTCTGCTGCTAGAGTCGCGAGCGTCTATCAGTTTTTTGACGTGGCGGAAAAATTTTCATGCGCACCAGTCTCTTGCGATCCAGCCTGCGCGCGCTGTTCGTGTTCGCACTGACCCTCCTGTTCTTTCTGAGCACTCCTTCGTTGTCGCAATCCCCGGAACCGCGCCTCAAAGCAGGTTTGCCATCGGTTGCGATCACCGGCGCATCGTCCCCGTCCCACCCCGCTGCACAGGTTGGTCGCCTGATCATCAAGCTGCACCCGACGCGCGGCGGCAAGCTCCGCGCACAACTCGCTCATCAGGAACACGGTCGTCTGTCAGCGCTTGCCAGCGCGTCTCTGAGCGTGGAGCGCTCTCTGTCAGGAAATTCCCATCTGCTGCGTCTGGCACAGCCGCTGAGCATTGACGAAGCGCGATCACTGTCGGCCAGGCTGCGCGCCAGCGGCGAAGTCGAGTCGGCTGAACCCGACTTGCTGATGCAGGCTACTACCATGTCCCCCTTCAGCTTGGCGCCGAACGATCCCGCGTATGCCGGCTCGCCCGGGCAGTGGCATTACATGGCGCCCACCGCTTTGAATGCCGGCGGTGCCGACTTGCCCGCCGCATGGGATCTCACCCTGGGCAGCGGCAATATCACCGTTGCCGTGCTTGATACAGGTTACCGACCACATGTCGATTTGCAGGCGATGCTGCCGGGGTATGACTTCGTCAGCGTTGCCAGTATGAGCAATGATGGTAACGGGCGGGATGCCGATGCGCGCGATCCGGGCGATTATGTGGCGGCGAATGAGTGTGGCAGTGGCGCTGCGGCTGCCCGCTCCAGTTGGCATGGCACGCATGTCATCGGCACGATTGCCTCGCTGATGAATAATGGGTTGTATGGCACGGGTGTCGCGCCCAATGTCCGTCTGCTACCCGTACGAGTGCTGGGAAAGTGTGGCGGCTACACCTCCGATATCGTTGATGGCATCCGCTGGGCCGCAGGTTTGGAGGTCCCCGGCGTGGTGAAAAATCTTTATCCAGCGCGCATCATCAATCTCAGTCTGGGAAGTTCGGGTGGCTGTTCTACTGCTTTCCAGAACGCGATCAACGATGTCAATGCGGCGGGCGCTATGGTTGTGGTGGCTAACGGCAATGGCGGCTATGACAGCGTGAACCAGCCAGCGAACTGCAACGGCGCGCTGGCGGTCACTGCGCACAGTATTGACGGCGACAATGCCGATTACGCCAACATTGGCGTGCATACGGTGATCAGTGCACCCGGCGGTGGCTGTGGCACGCTTTCGTCGGGTTGCGCGCCGGGCATGACCGTTAATGGTGCGGTTGTTTACTCACTGGGGAATACCGGCTTCAGCTTGCCGGCAAGTGACACTTATGCGCTCAAACGCGGTACCAGCATGGCGTCGGCCCATGTGTCTGGCACGATCGCGCTGATGCTCTCGATCAACCCTTCGATGTCGAGAAGCGAGGTGATTTCCATACTGCGCTCATCGGCGCGAGCCTTTCCGGCTTCCAGTGCTTGCGCTCGTGCGGACAATCAGGGACTGTGCGGCGCGGGTATGCTGGATGCGCAGGCGGCACTTCGGTCCGTGGCGCCGGTGATCGAACTGGCCCGAACTTCTCAGGTCGCCTCGCCCGGTGCCCTGGTCGCGCTGGATGCCAGCGCCAGTTCGCCCGGGGGTCATCCAATCATCAGCTACACGTGGCGCGCAGCTGCATCGAATCCCTCCGCAGTCACGCTGCTCAATGCGAGTTCACCGAATGCCAGTTTCATCGCGCCCGCGAGAGGTACGTACCAGTTCACACTGACCGTCACCGACGATCGTGGCGCTGCCAGCACCTCGGGCGCCAGTGTGCGAGTCAATAGCGTGCCCGTGCTGCAGGCGGTCGCCAATCCCTCAGTCCGGGCAGGCGGTGCATTGAAACTGATACTCAAAGTGACCGATGCCGATGGCGACAAAGCCGTGTTTCATCCATTGGTCCTGCCGCCCGGCGCCAGCCTGAGTGCTGCTGGCGTGTTCAGCTGGCCGTATGCGGTGCCGGTGGGCAGCTACGACGTCAGCATCGCCGCCAGCGACCATGATGGCAGCAGCATGCCGCTGAATTTCTCGGTCTCTGTGACTGCGGTGGCCGCTGCCAGTGCGGCGAGCGGTGGCTCGGGAGGCGGTGGCGCCTTCGGCGATGAATGCCTGTGGCTGGCAGCAGGCTGGATACTGATCCGCCGACAACGCCGCGCAAAAAAGTCCCGTAAGGACACAGACGCATCATGACTCGCGATGTCTCGTGGCCTTGATTTGGCGGTTATTGGGCCTTCGCTCAGCACCTGCCGTGCTGATCCTGATCGTCATTGTGCTTTCGCTGCTGGCTGGCTTTTCTTCTGCGAATTCGCTCGTCTGGCGGAGAGCCGCGCTGAACGAGGGCGACTACTGGCGACTCCTCAGCGCGCATCTCGTCCATTTGAGTCCTCGGCATCTGCTAATTAATTTGCTCGCCCTGTGGTTGGTGAGCGAGCTGATCTGTAAAACACTGAGCAGTGCGCAGTGGATATCACTCTTTGTGGTGAGCGCGATTGGCATCAGCCTGTCGTTGTGGCTATTGCAGCCTCAGTTGCAGTGGTATGCAGGACTGTCTGGTGTGCTGCACGGTCTATGGTCCGGTGGTGCGGCTTACCGATGCATAATTGAACGAAAGAGGATTTTCTTGCTCGCGTTGCTTGCGCTATTTGTCCGTTTGATGATCGGCGCTCAAGTCAGCAACGAGTTTCCGGTGATAGCGGTGGCTCACTGGTATGGCGCGTTCAGTGGTTTGCTGTGGCTCGCATTGACGCAGATGAATGAACGCCTTCACGTTTTGGATTACAATGCGCGCTGCTGAGGAGCGTTGCGACAGGGTTTTTCCCCTGCCAGGCTTGGCAAATCATCATGCAACGGCGCTCACGTTACTTTTTTCCAAGGAAAGGAGGGCGTGATGAGCGCCGTACTCAAACCCGCAAGTTCCCACGACTACCACGTTGCTGATATCAGTCTCGCCGACTGGGGCAACAAAGAAATCCGTATTGCCGAAACCGAAATGCCTGGCTTGATGGCCATCCGTGAAGAATACGCGGCCAAGCAGCCTTTGAAAGGTGCGCGCATTACCGGTTCGCTGCACATGACGATCCAGACGGCGGTGCTGATCCAGACACTCGAAGCGCTGGGCGCAAAAGTGCGCTGGGCTTCGTGCAATATCTACTCGACCCAGGATCATGCTGCGGCCGCGATCGCCGCCAGTGGCACGCCGGTATTCGCTTACAAAGGCGAGACCTTGGACGAGTACTGGGATTACACCCATCGTATTTTCGAATGGTCGGATGGTGGCTACTCGAACATGATTCTTGATGATGGCGGCGATGCCACGCTGCTGCTGCATCTGGGCTCAAACGCGGAGAAAGATCTGAGCGTGCTGAACAACCCGGACTCCGAAGAGGCAGTCTCTCTGTTCAATTCGATAAAGAAGAAGCTCGCGACGGACAAGACCTGGTACTCGACTCGCCTGGCTCAGATCAAGGGCGTGACCGAGGAGACCACGACTGGCGTGCATCGCTTGTACCAGATGCACAAGGAAGGCAAGCTGGCCTTCCCGGCGATCAATGTGAATGACTCGGTCACCAAGTCCAAGTTCGACAATCTGTATGGTTGCCGTGAGTCGCTCGTCGATGGCATCAAGCGCGCGACCGATGTCATGATCGCTGGCAAGATCGCCGTGGTTGCTGGTTATGGTGACGTTGGCAAAGGTTCGGCACAGGCGCTGCGTGCCCTGTCCGCACAAGTCTGGGTCACCGAGATTGATCCGATCTGCGCGCTACAGGCGGCGATGGAGGGCTACCGCATCGTGACGATGGACTATGCGGCCGAGCACGCTGACATCTTCGTCACCGCGACTGGCAACTATCATGTGATTACGCATGAGCACATGAAGAAAATGAAAGATCAGGCCATCGTCTGCAACATCGGTCACTTCGACAATGAGATCGAAGTCGCTGCAATCAAGCAGTACAAGTGGGAAAACATCAAGCCTCAAGTCGACCATGTGATCTTCCCAGATGGCAAGCGCATCATCCTGCTCGCAGAGGGCCGTCTGGTCAATCTCGGTTGCGGCACCGGCCATCCGTCCTATGTGATGAGCTCGTCCTTTGCCAACCAGACCATCGCCCAGATCGAGCTGTACTGCAATACCTCAGCCTATCCGGTGGGCGTGTACACGCTGCCCAAGCATCTGGATGAAAAAGTCGCGGTGCTGCAACTCAAGAAGCTGAATGCACAGTTGACCGTGCTGAGTGATGAGCAGGCCGCCTACATCGGCGTCAAGAAAGAAGGTCCGTACAAGCCGGAGCATTACCGTTACTAATCAAACGCTGTTTATGTGATTGTTCGCGGTCCACCGGTAATGAAGCGCCTCGGCCTGTGAAAGGCCGAGTGCGCTGCAGTACCGGGTCTCATGCCTGAAACTTTTCCATGCGCCTGCTGCTGATCTGGCTGATCAACACCCTCGCCTTGTTCGCTATCCCGCAGCTGCTGGATTCGGTGAAGATCGACAGCTTCGCCACCGCCCTCCTCGCTTCACTGGTGCTTGGCTTGGTGAACACGCTGCTGCGTCCAATCCTGATCCTGCTGACTCTGCCGGTCACTTTGCTGTCGCTGGGTTTGTTCATTTTCGTGATCAATGGCCTGATGTTCTGGGCAGCCGCAGATCTGGTGAAGGGATTTCAGGTCGATAATTTTGGCGCGGCCATGTTGGGTGCGCTCATCTACAGCTTACTCTCGTGGGCACTGTCCACTTTATTCCTCAGAAAATAAATGTCAGAAAAATTCTCTGTCTCCGCGACCCGATTCAGTGCGGAGTTCTTTCCTCCCAAGACGCCCGAGGGCGCAGAAAAACTGCGCGCAACACGCAAGATACTGGCAGCACTGCAGCCGGAATATTTTTCCGTCACCTTCGGCGCCGGCGGTTCCACGCAGGCAGGCACGCGCGATACGGTGCTCGAGATGCACAAAGAAGGCCATGTGGCGGCACCTCACCTATCTTGCATCGGCCGCTCGCGCACCGATCTGCGAGAGATACTTGCCGAATACAAGCAGGCGGGCATTCGGCGACTGGTCGCGCTGCGAGGTGACTTACCCAGCGGTTTTGGCGGCTCGGCGGGCGATTTCAGTCATGCCAATGAGCTGATCGAATTCATCCGCGCCGAAACCGGCGACTGGTTTCACATCGAGGCCGCCGCATATCCTGAGATGCATCCGCAGGCAAAATCCCCGCAGGATGACTTGCAAAACTTCGCGCGCAAGATCAAGGCCGGGGCCAACTCGGCAATCACACAGTATTTCTTTAACCCGGATGCGTATTTTCGTTTTATTGATGAGGCACACAAGATAGGTACCGATGTGCCTGTCGTCGCGGGCATTATGCCGATCACAAACTACACGCAGCTCGCCCGATTTTCCGAGATGTGCGGCGCCGAGATACCGCGCTGGATACGACTCAAGCTGGCGAGCTTTGGCGACGACAGCGCTTCCATCCGAGCGTTTGGCCTTGATGTGGTGACAGGATTGTGTGAGCGCCTGATCGTAGGTGGCGCGCCCGGGCTGCACTTTTATTCGCTGAACCAGGCCGAGCCCACTCAGACGATTTGGAAGCGGCTGCTCAGTCAGTAATGATCAAGTCCAGTGCGATGTCATGCGGGTCCGCCGTAAAACGGACTCGCGTGCTCGCGTAAGCAATACCCAGCGCTGTGGGGCGCGGAGCCACCGCTAGTGTGCGGTCGAAATAGCCGCCACCGAACCCCAGTCTGAAACCCTGATCATTAAAGCCCACGCAGGGAGCCAGCACCACATCTGGCGCAATCCGCGCATCTTTTGCAGCGGGTGCCTGCATGCCACTCGCGTCGCGGGACAGTAACTCGCCCGGCAGCCAGCGCTGGTAGACCAGGGCCGCATGTTTTTCCAAAGCGACTGGCATCGCCAGCGTGATCCCGCGTGATGACAAGCTTTCGTAAAACGGCATCAATTCCGGTTCTCCCGCCAGCGCCAGATATCCGCCGAGCGAGCGCGGCTGATGCTCATCAAGCCAAGACCACAATGCCGCCATGATTCGTGCGTCCGCCTGCGCCTTGACATCCGCTGGCATCGCGCGTCGTGCTGCAATCAGCTGGCGGCGCAAATCCGCTTTGACAGATGGGTTATCCATTGCAGCTCGTCGGTCGCAAAAATAGACCGGGATCCTCGTATTCAATTATTTACTGCATGGTATTCTAAAGAGACTATTTTCTCTCAGAATGTCGAAAGTTTTGATGATCTGCAAAAGCCGTAAATCATGGATAGGCGGACTATTGTTGTCGGCGTCGGTCCTACTGATGCCGCTGTCAGCGATGGCAGCGACGCCTAAAAGGGCAGTCATGA
>JBEDGK010000232.1:0-4043 GCA_041174665.1 Pseudomonadota bacterium | reverse complement strand
CTTGAAAAGGGGCTCTAATGTAATCGCTTGCTGTCCTCCCTAACGCCCGGAACAGCCTGACCTTGCACGGCATCAAATGAGGCCGCCCCGTATAATCGGGCTTCTATTTTTCCACCATCGGCTCTCCTTATGAACGCAAAAATTATTGACGGAAATCTGCTTTCCAAACAACTCCGCGCCGAGGTGGCTGAACGTGCGGCCGCCCTCACTGCCAAGGGCAGGCAGCCCGGTCTGGCCGTGATCCTGGTCGGCGACAGCCCGGCATCGCAGGTGTATGTGCGAAACAAAATCAAGGCCTGCGAGGACAACGGCATTCACTCCGTGTTCGAGAAGTACGATGCATCGATGTCCGAAGCAGAGCTCCTCGCGCGCGTGGACGCGCTGAACAAGGATCCGAAAATCAACGGCATTCTGGTGCAGTTACCCCTGCCCCCGCACATTGATTCGCACAAGGTCATCGAGGCGATCGCTGCGGAGAAAGACGTGGATGGTTTTCATATCAGCAATGCTGGACTGCTGATGACCGGTCAGCCGCTGTTCCGTCCCTGCACACCCTATGGCGTGATGAAAATGCTGGAATCGATCAACTACCCGGTACGCGGTGCGCATGCGGTCGTGGTCGGCGCATCGAATATCGTCGGCAAGCCCCAGGCCATGCTGCTCTTGCAGGCGGGTGCCACTGTCACTATTTGCAATTCCAAGACACGCGACCTTGGTCATCATGCGCGCGACGCGGACATTCTGGTCGTGGCCACCGGCAAGCGGAACATCGTGACCGCCGATATGGTCAAGCCCGGCGCAGTGGTCATCGACGTTGGCATGAACCGCGACGATGCCGGCAAGCTATGCGGTGATGTCGACTACGGCCCATGCGCTGAGGTGGCTGGTTGGATCACGCCGGTACCCGGCGGCGTCGGACCCATGACCATCACCATGCTGCTGGTGAATACGATCGAAGCCGCAGAGCGTCGCTGATCACTCGAACTGACCCAATCCTGAACCATGACTGATAACGCATTACTGGATTTTACTGACCTGCCCCGCTTCGATCTGTTCAAACCCGATCACGTTACGCCTGCGATCAGCCAGTTGCTGGACGAAGCGCGCGCTACCGTCGCAGCGCTCGAATCACCCGGGGCTCCCTTCAGCTGGCAAGAATTTGTGCTGCCACTGGAGCGCGTCACCGAGCGACTCGGACGTGCATGGGGCGTGGTCGGCCATTTGAACGCCGTGGTTGATACGCCCGAGCTGCGCGCCGCCTACAATGACAACCTGCCCAAGGTCACCGAGTTCTGGACCGAGCTGGGGCAAAACCTCAAGCTGTTTGACAAATACAAGGCGCTGCAGGCCAGCGGCGAATATCAGACGCTGAATGCAGCGCGCAGAAAAATCATTGACCACGCGATCCGTGATTTTCGTCTGGGTGGCGCCGAGCTTCCGGACGACAAGAAAGCGCGCTTTGCCGAGATACAGGAGCAACAGGCCGCACTGTCGACTCGCTTTTCCGAGAATGTGCTCGACGCCACCAATGCCTACGAATTCATCGTCGATGACGAAAGCCGCTTGTCCGGACTGCCGGACGATGTGAAACAAGCAGCACGCGCATCGGCGGAACGCGAAGGCAAGACCGGCTGGCGCTTCACGCTGCACTTTCCCTCGTATTTCCCAGTGCTGCAGTATGCGGATGACCGCGCTCTGCGCGAAACGCTCTATCGAGCCAGCGCGACCAAGGCATCGGAACTCGGCGTGAACCCGGACTGGGACAACACCCAACACATTATCGACATCCTGAAGCTGCGCGACGAAGAAGCAAAATTACTTGGATATGCAAACTTCGCTGAGGTCTCGCTGGTGCCAAAGATGGCGACCTCGCCACAGCAAGTGATCCAGTTCTTGCAAGATTTGGCAAAGCGCGCGCGTCCGTTTGCAGAGAATGATCTCGCGGAGCTCAAGAACTTTGCAAAAACCGAGCTCGGATTGGACAAGCTCGATGCGTGGGACATGGCCTACGCATCGGAAAAACTGCGCGAGAAGCGCTATGCATTCTCCGAGCAAGAAGTGAAACTCTACTTCCCCGAGCACAAAGTCGTTGGTGGTCTGTTCAGGCTGATACAGAACATGTTCGGCGTCGAGATCCAACCTGACCAGAGCCCGGTCTGGCATACCGATGTGAAGTTTTATCGGATCGAGAAAAAAGGCCAGCTGATTGGACAGTTCTATCTCGACCTGTATGCGCGCAAGGGCAAACGTGGCGGCGCATGGATGGATGATGCACGCGGCCGCAAGAACCTCGCCGGCGACTTGCAAACACCGATCGCTTATCTGACCTGCAATTTCACCGAACCCGCGACCGTCGATGGCGTGAAAAAGCCAGCCTATTTCACACATGATGAAGTCATCACGCTGTTCCATGAATTCGGCCATGGCCTGCATCACATGCTGACCGCCGTTGATGAGCTGGGCGTTTCGGGTATCGCGGGTGTCGAGTGGGATGCGGTCGAGCTGCCCTCGCAGTTCATGGAGAATTTTTGCTGGGAATGGGATGTATTGCAGCACATGACTGAGCACGCAGACACTGGCAAAACGCTGCCACGTGCGCTGTATGACAAGATGATCGCTGCGAAGAATTTTCAGTCTGGTATGCAGATGCTGAGACAGGTCGAGTTTTCGCTATTCGACATGCATCTGCATTTCGATTACGACCCGAATGGGCGCAAGACGGTTGCTGAGCTACTCGCCGAGGTTCGGCATCAAGTGGCCGTGGTGATTCCGCCGGCGTTCAATCGCTTCCAGCACTCTTTCTCGCATATCTTTGCCGGTGGCTACGCAGCAGGCTACTACAGCTACAAGTGGGCGGAAGTCTTGTCCGCGGATGCGTACGGCGCGTTCGAGGAAGCCCAGGGCGACCCGAACCGTCTCGCCGAGACCGGGATGGCGTTTCACCGCGAGATTTTGTCAGTCGGCGGTTCGCGTCCCGCGCTGGAATCTTTCACTGCCTTTCGTGGCCGCGAGCCCAGCATTGATGCGCTGCTGCGGCACAATGGCATGGTATCGGCCTGATCCACAACCTGACGCAGAGAGCGATGACGCGCGTAGATTTTCATAGCAAGGTACCGGACAAGTTACTGTACGCTTGCCGTCTGGTGCGCAAAGCGCGCGCAGCGGACATGAAAGTCGTGGTACATCTGGAGGATGGACGTCAGCTGCATGCGTTTGATGAGGCGCTGTGGACTTTTTCGGAACAGGATTTCCTGCCCCATGTACAGGCAGGCAATGCGCTGGCCCCGCAGACGCCGGTGATCCTGTCGCAAGATGCGAATGATCCGCTCCCGCATCATCAGGTGCTGATCAATCTGTCACAGCGCACGCCCGAGCACTTCGCGCGCTTTGAGCGTCTGTTCGAGATCTTGTCCACCGACGAGTCAGACCTCGCCGCAGGTCGAGAACGTTACAAACAATATCAGCAGCGTGGTTATCCCCTGACCCACTTCGTGGCGGAGAAAGCATGAACCCACCGAACCAGCACGACACTGAGATCCCCATCCTGACGGATATTCTTCACGAGGATCCGGTGGGTCACGAGGTAACAGCTGATGCGACGGCCGGCGAGGCAGCCGCCGAAGATGCTGAGCTGCTGCGCGAGATCGAGGAAGAGATCAGCGCGCGCATCACTGCGGAACTTTCCGACCAGATACCTATTCTGATAGAGGCCGCGCTGCAAGAACACCTGCCGCAAGCGGTTGGCTCCAAGCTTCAGGCAGAAATCATGACAGCGCTGGCCGCGACTTTGCCTCTGGCTGCCGAGGCCGCAACCGAACAGGTCGCCGGCACACTGGCACAGGAAATCGGCGCACTGCTGGAACAAAGACTGGAGATGCGGGTGCGCGAAGTCGTCGCTCAGGAATTCTCGCGATTGCAGCAGTGATGCTATGAACCGGAGATACAAATACGTCTCTCTGTGGCGCAAATGACGCCGCAAACTCGAGGCGGCTGCTTACAATTTGCACTTAACCAATCTGTTTGATGAATAGTCAGTGCGGCAG
>JBEDGK010000231.1:0-4854 GCA_041174665.1 Pseudomonadota bacterium | reverse complement strand
AGCTAAGGGAGGTATTGGCGCAGCTTGGCATGGAGGTTGCTTCTGTTGATGTTAACGTAAGGCAAGAGTCGCAACATGGCGGAAATCCGACACCTGGCAAGCAGTCTTCAGGTGTCGCCGGAGTCGGTTCCCGACGCTCGGTGGATGAAAACCCCGCCCCTAGCACCTTGTCTCCTGCACGCAGCACGGCTGGCTCGAGTGACGGGCTGGATGTGTTGGTGTAATAGACCTGAACAAGACGTTTTAGACAGTTGGAGGATGTGATGGCTGAGGAAGCTGCAGCAGCACCCGAAGAACAAGCGGAAGGCGCGCCCTCGAAGAAAAAGGCGATTATTAAGATCGTCCTGATGGTCGTGGCCGTGTTGTTCATCATTGGTGCCTCCGTCGGCGGTACCCTGCTCGCCACTGGTTTCTTCTCGAAGAAGGAACAGGCGAAAGAAGCGGTGGACGCTCAACTTGAAAAGCTCGATGGCGAGCACGGTGGCGGTGGTGGCGATGGCCACGGTGACGCCAAAGGCGGCGACGGCCACGGTGATGCTAAAGGCGCCGAAGGCGCTCCAGCTAAGCCAGGTGCTGAAGCACCAGCCAAAGAATTGGTCTCGCCCGATGCGGACAACCAGCGCTGGAAGTTCAACTACTACTCGCTGGAAAAGCCGATGCTGTCGAACCTGTCCGGTTCGCGCAAGGTGATGCAAGTCACACTGACCATCATGACCCACTACGATGACCGTGTGATAAAGAACGTGAAGACGCATGAACTCGCACTGCGAGCCGGCATTCTCGATCTGATGCGTACCAAAACGGAAGCTGATCTGAAAGATCCGGATTTCCGCAAGCAACTGGCTGAAGAAATTCGTGTCGTGATCAACTCGCTGCTCGAGAAGTATGAAGGCTTCGGCGGTATCGAAGAAGTCATGTTCAGCGAATTCGTGGTGCAGTAAGCCACAGGCCTTTTGATTAAAGACTGACATCATGGCTGAGACGAGCAATCTGCTGTCACCGGAAGAACTGGCCGCTTTGGCCGAGGGCGTTGACGACGGCACTATTGAGGTTGATACCGGCTTCAACCTCACTACCCGGGTCAAGAAGCATGACCTGGCGAGTGAGGACAGCACACTCGGCGTCAACACCTCTTCGATCGAGATGATCAACGAGCGTTTTGTGCGCTTGTTCCGTCTCGGTTTGATGGAGGTGCTGCGCACCAGCCCACGTATCAACCCGTCGCGCGCACAAATTGTTCGCTTCGGTGACTATCTGAAAGACTTGCGTCCGCCACTCGCGGTGAATACGATTCGTATTAACCCACTGCGCGGCTTCTCGCTAGTGACAATCGAGCCAACGCTGGTCTTCTCTGCACTCGACAATTTCTTTGGTGGTACTGGATCCGGCATGCCGGGCAGCCCACGCCGCCGACCTACTGACAAAGACGGCGAACCGTTGCCAGCGAACTGGCTGCCGCCAACGCGTATGTTCACGCCGACTGAGTCGCGTATCGTGAAGATCATTCTTGAGGTTTTCTTCCGCTCGCTGAAAGAGGCATGGGCACCGCTGCTATCGGTCGACTTCGATCATGTCGGCTCTGAGATCAACCCACAATTCGCACAGATCGCTGATGAAAACGATCTGGTGATCATGTCACGCTTCGAAACCGAGAGCGCCGGTGGCGTGAAAGGTTTTGTGGATCTGGTTTATCCGTACGCATCGCTGAAGCCACTGCGCGATCTGCTGCGTAACCGTGTACAAGCCGATGGTAGCGAAGAATCTGACCAGAAATGGCGTAATGAACTGACCACTGCGGTCGGTGATTCGCTGCTAGATATTCAAGTACTGCTCGGCACTGTCGTCGCGCACTATGATCAGGTCAGCCATCTGAAAGAAGGCGATCTGCTGTTCTTCAAGAAACCGGAACTGGCCACCATGATGATAGGCGGCCTGCCCGCCTTCGAGTGCCAGGTCGGCATGTCTGGCCCCAATGTTGCCGTTCGCGTCGAGCGTGCAACCAACCCAGAAACCCTCTAACCACCGAGGAAGCATCATGAACGATACCGTCCAGGACAACGACAACGCGCTCACCGAGCCACAAGCCGGTGCGATGCCTAACCACCAGATCAACCCCGATGTACTGCAAAACATCTCGGTCGCGATCAAGGTTGAAGTAGGTCGCACCAAGATGAAAATTCGCGATTTGCTGCGACTCACGCAAGGCTCGGTTGTCGAGCTGGAGCGCATTGCCGGTGAACCGCTCGACCTGCTGGTCAACGACACTGTAGTTGCACAAGGAGAAGTAGTACTGGTGAATGATCGCTACGGTATCCGCCTCACCCGCGTGGTGCCGGCGTCTGACCGCATGCGCAATCTATAATCCGGCATCGCAAACCGACCAAGGTACTTTCCATGGGCTCCACGAACTGGCTATACGTTGCGATGAATTTCGCGATTGTGCTCGCACTGCTCGGCGGAGTGCTGTACGTACTCAAGCGCATGCAGGGTGGCAATCTGCTCGGCATGCCGGCTCGTAAAATCAAAGTGATTGAGATGGTCTCGGTCGCGCCGCGCCAAAAAGTGGTGCTGTTGCGCGTGAAAGATCAGGATGTGTTGATCGGCGTCTCGCCACAACAGATTAACGCTATCGCGACCTTCCCGGTCAGCGCAGATGAGCTCCAGACAGAAGCTAACCCTGCAACCACCGAAGAAGGTAATAACTCGCTAGCGCCGATGGCGCGTCGTTTGTCGGCCCTACTGGCCGCCGCACAGAACAAGGATAAGGCCTGATCATGGCACGCCGCATCGCCCTCCTCCTGTTGCTGGTATTGCCAGCCCTGATTCCTGCCGTCGCATTCGCCCAAGGTATGCCGGTGGTGACGGTTGCAACCGGCAAGGGAGGCGTACAAGCCTACAGCTTGACACTGCAGCTGCTGGCACTAATGACGGTGCTGACGTTGCTACCGTCGATGCTGTTAATGATGACTGCGTTTACCCGCATCATTATCGTATTCTCAATTTTGCGTCAGGCGCTCGGTACTGGCCAAACACCACCGAACCAGGTGTTGGCAGGGCTAGCTCTGTTTCTGACGCTGTTCATCATGCAACCCGTGATGAGCGATGTGTATAACAACGCGATCCTGCCTTACATGAATCAAGGCATGGCTTTCGAAGAAGCACTCGAAAACGCCGAGAAACCGATCCGCGGTTTCATGCTGGCACAGACACGCGAAGAAGATATCGCGATGTTCATGGAGATCTCGCGCAACAAAAATGAACTGGAAGGTCCGGAATCGATCCCCTTCACTACCCTGGTACCTGCCTTTGTTACCTCGGAACTGAAAAGCGCTTTTACGATCGGCTTCCTGATTTATATCCCGTTCGTAGTGATTGATCTGATCGTGTCATCGGTACTGATGTCGATGGGTATGATGATGCTGTCACCCATGATGATCTCCATGCCGTTCAAATTAATGCTGTTCGTGCTGGTCGACGGTTGGAGCTTGCTGATGGGCTCGCTCGCCTCGAGCTTCGCGATGCCCTAATAAAAAGAAGGAGACTCACATGGAAATCGCCACTGTTATCGACCTCGGCCGTAGCGCCTTATGGGCGGTATTACTGATCTCCGGTCCACTATTGGTCGTCGCATTAGGCGTTGGTTTGTTTATCGGTGTGATTCAGGCAGCCACCTCGATCAACGAAGCGACACTATCGTTCATTCCGAAACTTTTGGCGCTCGGCCTATCGCTGGCGCTGTTTGGTGGCTGGCAACTCGGGATGATGGTCGACTACACACGCGACGTCTATAAACGCATCCCCGCGATGTTTTCCTGAGGTCGATGCCTTCGACGCAGAAGGCTGAATAGTCATGACACTGCTTGCTGCGGAAATCGTCGAACGCTTCTACACTTTCTTGTGGCCGATGCTGCGCATTTCCGCGCTACTGATGGCGGCCCCGCTCTTCTCGTTGGATGCACTGACCGTCCGCATTCGTATCATGCTGGCGATCGTTATAACTTTTCTGGTCTACCCGCTGGTCGATTGGCCTGTGATTGACCCGATCAGTGCCAATGGGCTGCTTCAAATCGTTAACCAATTATTCATCGGCGCCATGATGGGGCTGATGCTGCAAGTCGTTGTCGCTGCGATTGCCCTCGCCGGTCAAACGATTGCCGGCTCGATGGGTTTATCGATGGCCAGCATGGTCGACCCAAACATTGGTAACGTGCCTGTGATCTCGCAGTTCCTGGTCATTATGTCGACCCTAATTTTTCTGGGCTTCGGCGGTCACGTGATCATGCTGTCGATGGTGATTGATAGTTTTCAGACCGTACCTATTGGCAAACTAATCTTAGGTCAAGTCGCATTCGGCAAAGTCGTTGCCTGGAGCGGCATGATATTTTTAGGCGGCGTACTTATCGCATTGCCCGTGATGATCTCGCTGCTATTTATTAACATTGGCCTCGGCATCGTTACGCGCGCCGCGCCTAGCCTGAATATTTTCTCGGTTGGCTTCCCGGCATCGATCGCTGCCGGTTTTCTTGTTTTAATCCTTTCGCTCGATAGTATCGGTGGCCGCATGCTGTGGTTATGGATGCAGGGCTTCAGCCATGCGAAAGATCTGGTAGGACTGACGCAATAACATGGCACAGTCTGATAATCAAGAAAAGACTGAAGAACCCACCTCGCGCAAGCTTGAAAAAGCGCGCGAGGAGGGTCAAGTTGCTCGTTCCACCGAGCTACCGGCTGCGTCGGTCACGATTGCAGCGCTGGGCATGCTCTATCTCACTGGCGACACACTCATCCATAAAATGGCCGAAGCCTTTGTTTCGGGCTTCAACTTTGATCGAAAGCTAGTGCATTCGCCGAATC
>JBEDGK010000230.1:0-8095 GCA_041174665.1 Pseudomonadota bacterium | reverse complement strand
CAGGGGTTTGGGGTGAGGACATCATGCCACCCCAGGCGCATGTATCCGATGCGGATGCGAAGCAGATGGCTAAATTGATTTTGGCACTCGAGCCCCAGAAGTAAAGTCTCTGTCAACCGGGCGACGTCATCTCAAACCGACAACGGCGCTCGGTCAACCGCTTGTGGGCAATGGGCGGTGCCCATTGGTTCAAGGGCATAGCCGAGGCGGGTTGTGCACTTCATCGGTCTACACTTGACGTTGACCTTAGCTGTCGTCACCACCCGGACAAACGATATCAATGACGGCTGCATTGATACTACTGGGCGTTATGGCGCTCCAGGCAGTGGCGGTTTGATTCAAGTCGGCCGGCTTTAATTGTCTGCCTCGAGCCCAGGCTTCGGTGAAACGATGCTGCTCAAGAGTGCGATATCGACGATTCTGGCAGTCATACTCGGCGAGGATCTTTGCCGACAGCGCGCCATCTTTCTCCGGTTCAGTGAAATTGCTGATCTCCCAGAGTTGACGCATGATCGCCATTGGCCCGGTTTGCTTTACATTGTCGGGATCAATGTATTTTTCTAGTGTTGCCAGACGAGCATCGCCGACCCTTACCCATTCGGCGGACGCGGCAACACAAAACGATAGCAAGAGCAAAGCGAGCAGTGTTCGCATGGGGCAGTCCCTGTGTTGATACTTTTTTCAAATCACTCTGATCATTGAGAACCTGTCCCGTCAGGCGGATGCTAGCCTGACCCGGAAGATGCCGAGTTTATCAGCGCTTCATGGGTTCATCATGCCGGTCTGCGTCCGGGAGCAGAGAGATCCTATTACGGAGGTTCGAGTGGATATTCACGAGTACCAAGCCAAATCCTTATTGTCGAAGTTTGGTGTGCAGGTGCCTCCCGGGGGCGTCGCCTACAGCGCGGATCAAGCTGTGTACGTTGCCACTGAATTAGGCGGCGCACACTGGGCGGTGAAAGCCCAGATCCACTCCGGTGGTCGGGGCAAAGCCGGTGGTGTCAAGCTATGCCGCACATATAACGAGGTAACCGCAGCAGCGAAGGCCCTTCTGGGATCGACGCTCGTGACAAATCAGACTGGGCCGCAAGGCAAGCAAGTCCATCGTCTATACATAGAAAAGGCGATGCCTTACGAGCGCGAGCTGTATCTGGGTTTTGTCCTGGACAGAAAAATCGAGCGTATCCGTGTCATCGCCTCTGTCGAAGGCGGCATGGAGATTGAAGAAATCGCGCACGAGAAGCCGGAATCGATCATCCAGATCGAGATCGAACCGGCGGTGGGCATGCAGCCCTTTCAGGCGCGTCAGATCGCCTTTGGCCTCGGGCTGAATCTGAAACTGGTATCGCAGGCGGTTACCATCATTCTTGGATGCTACCGAGCGTTCCGCGATCTCGATGCAGTCATGGTTGAAATCAATCCGCTGGTGGTGACCAAAGATGATCAAGTGATCGCTCTGGATGCGAAGATGTCGTTCGACGATAACGCATTGTTCCGGCGTCCACAGATTACCGAGATGCGTGATCCTGCCGAGGAAGATCCGCGCGAGGCACGTGCCGCAGAATTTGGATTGAATTATGTCGGGCTCGAGGGTGATATCGGCTGCATCATCAATGGCGCCGGCCTGGCGATGGCCACGATGGACAACATCAAATATTGTGGCGGTGAGCCGGCGAATTTTCTGGATGTGGGCGGCGGCGCCTCACCCGAGCGAGTTGCGGCAGCATTCAACCTGGTGCTGACCGATCCGAATGTGAAATGCATACTCGTGAATATCTTTGCAGGTATTAATCGATGCGATTGGGTTGCCCAGGGCGTGGTTCAAGCTGCAAAGGATCTGCGCATACCTTTGGTGGTCAGACTGGCCGGCACAAATGTCGAGGAAGGTCAGAAAATCATTCGTGAATCAGGCCTGCCGATTGTCTCGGCCGATTCTCTGATGGAGGCCTGCGAAAAAGCCGTACAGCTCGCCAAAAGTCACTAGCCAGACGTTACTATTTATAGAGGGGAGCACTCCCATGAGTATCTTGATTGACGAGACCACCAAGATCATTGTGCAGGGATTCACCGGTGACAAAGCAAGCTTTCACGCCAATGAAATGATCCGCTACGGCACCCGTGTGGTGGGTGGTGTCACGCCCGGCAAGGGTGGCAAGGTTCATCTGGACCGCCCGGTGTTCAATACGGTTGAAGAGGCCGTCAAGGCCACCGGTGCACAGGCAAGCCTGGCCTTTGTCCCGCCGCCCTACGCTGCTGACTCTCTGATGGAAGCAGCGGATGCAGGGCTCGATCTGGTCTGCATCATCACCGATGGCATTCCTTCGCAGGACATGATGCGGGTGAAGCGTTACCTGCGCCGCTATCCCAAAGAAAAACGCACAACGATCGTAGGTCCTAATTGTGCGGGCATCATTAGTGCCGGCAAAGCGATGCTGGGAATTATGCCCGGGCACATTTACCTTCGCGGTAATGTCGGCATCGTGTCGCGTTCCGGAACGCTAGGCTATGAGGCCGCAGCACAGATGCAAGCCCTTGGCATCGGCGTAACCACCAGCGTAGGAATCGGCGGCGACCCGATCAATGGCAGCTCTTTTCTTGATCACATGGCACGGTTTGAACAAGACCCCGAGACAGCGGCGGTCGTGATGATCGGCGAAATCGGTGGCCCACAGGAGGCTGAGGCGGCACGTTGGATCAAAGAGCATATGTCCAAGCCCGTGGTCGGTTACGTTGCAGGCCTGACTGCGCCCAAAGGTCGCCGAATGGGTCACGCCGGCGCCATTATTTCCGGAGAAGGTGATACCGCGGCCGAGAAGGCAGAGATCATGGCTGCCAATGGACTGTTCGTGTCACCTAGCGCTTCTGAACTCGGGGCAACCGTAAAGCGCGCGCTGGCCAGCATTGGCAAATGACGCCGTTGATTCACCGGTTGATCATCACCCAAAAGGCAAGTTGCAAACGACCCATACTCACACAGGAAAAATCATGAGCTTCGCTACGATTGAACAAGCCACAGCCCGTTTGCATCGGTCTGAACTGGCCGTGCCAGGATCGAATCCTCAAATGTTCGAGAAAGCCGCCCAATCGGCGGCGGACATTGTATTTCTGGACCTGGAAGACGCAGTGGCGCCCGATGACAAAGTGCAGGCAAGGAAAAATATCATCCAGGGCTTGAACGATATCGACTGGGGCAGCAAGACCATGATGATTCGAATCAACGGCCTCGACACGCATTACATGTACCGCGATGTGGTGGATATCGTGGAAGCCTGTCCGCGCCTGGACATGATTCTGATTCCCAAGGTAGGTACCGCCGCCGATGTGTACGCGATCGACATGCTGGTAACGCAGATTGAAGCAGCGATGGGTCGCAGCAAACGGATTGGTTTTGAAATCTTGATCGAAACCGCGCTAGGCATGGCCAATGTGGAAGCCATTGCGCAGTCGAGCAAGCGACTTGAAGCGATGTCCTTCGGAGTGGCCGATTACGCTGCCTCGACACGGGCGCGCACCACGGTGATTGGTGGGGTAAACCGAGATTCAGGCGTGCTGACCGATGCCGACGATCAGGGTCACCGTCAGTACTTCTGGACCGATCCCTGGCATGCTGCGCAAACCCGGATGATGGTGGCCTGCCGCGCCTACGGCCTGCGTCCTATTGATGGCCCCTTCGGCGACTTTGGCGATCCTGAGGGCTATCTTGCAGCGGCCAATCGTGCCGCCGTGCTGGGTTACGAAGGGAAATGGGCGATTCATCCTTCACAGATCGAATTGGCCAATCAGGTATTCACACCCTCGACAGCAGAAGTGACCAAGGCTCGGCGCATCATGGAAGCGATGGCGCAGGCAGCCAAGGAAGGCAAAGGTGCGGTCAGTCTGGATGGGCGTCTGATCGATATTGCGAGCATTCGGATGGCGGAGGCCTTGCTGGCCAAGGCAGATCAGATTGGTACAAGCCACTAGGCGAGACACCGACAGAATTGACCCAAAGGCATAATGCTATCTTCGCTGCCATCGAGCGCTGTGCGCGACGACACCACCGAAATCCGTATCAGCGCTCACGGTGTTGAGTTTGTTTGTCTATCGCGTGGTAGCGGTCCCCTGGTGTTACTGGTTCATGGTTTCCCGGATATTCCACTCTCCTGGACATTCCAGATCGATGCCTTGTCCAAGGCGGGATATCAGGTGGTGGCACCCTACTTACCCGGCTATGTTGCCGACGCCGAGTGTGTGCCTGCTTATTACGACAAAGCGAGTCTGGTGCATTATTTCGGCGGGCTGATCAAAGCGCTGTCGCCTGATAAGAAGATCACCTATATCGGACAAGACTGGGGAGCCATCATCGGCTACGGTCTGTGCGCTGCCCGACCTGATCTGCTGGATCGAGCAATCCTGATGGCCGTACCTCATCCAGAGATCGTATCGAAATATCTGCTGGTGCCAAAACATATCCATCGATCTTTTCATTGGTGGTTCTTTCAGCAGGAGAAATTTCCCGAGCAGGCCATCTTGGCGAATGACCTGGACTTCATTGATTATCTCTGGGAGTACTGGACGATCGAGGGATACCGTGATGAAGATCATATTCGCGCCATCAAACACTGCCTGCAGCAACCCGGTGTGCTGACGAACTCGCTGGCGTACTACCGGGCCATGTTCGATCACGATCGTGCGGATCCTGCGCTGCAGTCGCTTCGATCGCAGTTATCGAACAAGATAGTCATCCCCACGTTGGCGCTATGCGGTGCCGATGACATGAGGGCTGAATTAATGAGAGAGCAATCCGAATATTTCGGTGCTGACTACGAATACCGCGAGATTGCTCACGCCGGACACTTCCTCCACAGAGAACAAAGCCAGCAGGTGAACACTGCTATACTTGAATGGTTGTCTGATACATCGTAAATCCTTCCCAGGAAGATCACTATTTTCAGAAAACTTTTTTGCCTCCATTCACGTTTCGGCGCCCTCGGAGAAAGCAGCCATGCCACTTGCAGCTATCTGAGTGCTTGTTTTAACTTGGTGGAGAGCGGCCGAAGGAAAATCCATGCTGCTGGATGTCAGAACCTATACCTGCAAGCCAGGCACGATGAAGTCGCACCTGGCCTTGTACGAACAACTCGGGAAACCCGTTCAGGTTAGTCATCTGGGAGCGCCATTGCTATATGCGACCTGTGAGACGGGCAATCCGAATGAGTATATTCATATCTGGTGCTACCGCAATGCTGCAGACCGCGAGCAGCGCCGGGCGGCTTTGTGGGCCGACCCGCAATGGCTGGACTATGTGGAGAAAAGTCGGCAGCTCGGAGCCCTGGAGTCCCAGCAGAACAAGCTCATGAAACCGGTGGATTTTTTCCCGGAACCCCATGCCCAGTGAGCCACTGATACGCCCGCTGCCACCCTGACCTGATCCGGTGATTGCATCATCAAGGCGGGACGCGGGTTGCCTGCCATGAAACAAAGCTCAGCTTGTTTTGTTTTTTCTGCCAGATGCTGTGGTAGCGCAGCATGAGTTTCAGTGGCTTGCCGGCGATCCGCACATCGTATCTTCCCTGCCCCGACAGGATAGCCACGCAACCAAAGAGGCGAACCGAATCATTGGTATGTTCGATGAAGTCATAAATCGTCTCTCCGCGTCGCATGGAGTCGAGATACGATGCTTTGGTGTCTACCACGGCGCTATTGCGTACATACACGAGATCTTCATCCAATAACGCGGACATCATATCCAGATCGTTTTTCATCTGAGATGACAAACGCATGTTCTCTACCTGCAGAACCTCTTCGCTAGTCGGCGGCTCGCACTCTGTCGCCAGCGCAGGATAGCTGCCGCAAGTGGCAAGCAAAGCAATCAGCAGATGATGAACATAGCGATGCAGCATAAGCTTGGATTCCCTTATCCTCCCCGATGCGCGTGCCGGTCATACCGCTCAGCGCCGACACGCCAGAGAAATTCAACACCTATCAAAAGCTATCCTGCATGACAGCGCAAGCGTCAACGCAGTTCTTGCAAGAGCGCCGCATGAAAGCGCTCGGGGTCTTGCATCTGTGGCGCATGCCCTAGCTCAGCAAACAAGATCAGCCGCGCACGCGGAATCGCCGCCGCAGTGCGGCGCGCCAGGACGGGGTAATTGCCGAGCCTGGCCTTGACCTCTGGCGGGGCAATATCCTTGCCGATGGCCGTGTTGTCCTTCTCGCCGATCAGCAGCAAGGTCGGCATGGTCAGTTTTTCGAACTCGTAGAGAACAGGTTGGGTAAAGATCATGTCATATGTCAGCGCGGAGTGCCACGCGACGATGTCACGCCCAGGTCCTCTCAGCATGCCGTCTAGCATCTGTATCCAACGCTCATACTCAGGCCGCCACTCATTGGCGTAATAGGTCTGGCGTTGATAATTGCGCATGCGCTCGGCGCTGGCCTGCTTCTCTCTTGCGTACCATTGATCGATCGACTGCGCAGGCACTCCCTCGGCTTTCCAGTCCTCCAGTCCGATAGGATTGATCATGACCAGCTGCTCAACCTGCTGCGGGAACATCAGCGCCATGCGTGTCGCCAGCATGCCTCCGGTGGAGTGCCCAATCACGATGAAGCGCTTCACACCCAGGGCACCGAGCAGTGCATGGGTATTGTGTGCGAGCTGCTGAAAACTGTACTGATATGCCGACGGCTTGCTCGATTTGCAGAAGCCAATCTGATCCGGGACGATCACACGGAATCCGCGCGCTTGCAAGAATCGCAAAGTGCCTTCCCAAGTCGCCGCACAAAAATTTTTCCCGTGCAGGAGGACTACCGTGCGTCCATTGAACTGCTCAGGCTGGGCATCTAGATAGGCCATCTGGACTGATTGTCTCTGCGACTCGAACTTGAATCGCTGCACAGGTAGCGGATAGTCGAAACCTTCGAGCTCAGGTCCGTAGACTGGCCCTTGATCAGCGGCGACAGTCGTGCCGTAAAGGGCAGCTATCAGCGCCATGATGAGAAGAATCTGGAGTCGCATGTGCTTGCCTTGTTACATTTAACTTCCTTGCTGGCGACACGTTGACACCGACCTCCCTTACTTAGCCAGAGTCATGTTGACGCTATAGATCTTTGTAGACTTGCTCGAGAAGCTTTGCGCCGATCCGCGATTCCATTTTCTTGTGAACCGGTAACAAGGCGTCTTTCCACAATTTGAGCTCAGCCGCCGATGGCTGATAAATCTCGGTCTTTCCGGACTTGCGAATGGCATCCATTGCCTTCGCATTCTCTTTATCGATCATAGAGTCGTTCAGCCGACCGGCCTCTTCAACGGATTTTTCCAAAGCGGTCCGGATGTCTGCAGGCAGTTTATCCCAGAACCGTTTATTCGTGATGACCGCAAATCCCAGATAACCATGATTGGTCACGCACAAATGTTTTTGAACCTCAAAGACTTTTTGAGAAAAGAAATTCAAAGGCGGATTCTCGGCACCATCCACCACGCCGGATTGTAGCGCCTGCGACATCTCGGAAAACGACATGACTTGCGGATTTGCGCCCAGGGTTCGCATCTGCTCATCCAGTACCTTGGATCCTTGAATCCGGATTTTCAAGCCGCGCATATCGGCAGGTACACGAATGGGCTTGTTGGCCGACATCATCTTGAAGCCGTTATCCCAGTAGGCTAGGCCTTTGATACCTTTTTGTTCAAGAATCGCGAATAACTGCTGGCCAATTGGCCCCCGTGTGATGCGCGCCAGTGCAGCTCGGTCGGCAAACAAATACGGTAAATCAAAGACCTCGAATTCTCGAATTCCCAAGGTTCCAAATTTCGACAATGTCGGCGCCAGCATCTGCACCGCGCCCATCTGGAGAGCCTCGAGCTCTTCCTTGTCTTTGTAAAGGGTGCTGTTGGGATAAACATCCACCCTCACCCTGCCCTGCGTGCGCTGCTCTGCCAGACGCTTGAATTCTTCAATGGCCAGACTTTTCGGTGTGCCAATCGCCGCCGCATGGCTGAATTTGATCACGATACTTGGCTCGGCAGCGGTGGCGCTCCCAAAGGTCAATATCATCACCAGCAGAATGAAAAAATAATTAATTTTTCTCAACAGGCACATAAGTATCCGCTTCGGTG
>JBEDGK010000229.1:0-2656 GCA_041174665.1 Pseudomonadota bacterium | reverse complement strand
CGGGTTCTTTGGTTTGCTGGTCGGTGCGGCGACTGGATGGATGTCGCTTACCGGGTCTGATGTGATGATGCTGTTGCTGGGGGTACTGGCTCGAGAGACGGCGTCGGTGTACAACTTCTGGTTGGGTTCTTCCAACTCAAGTCAACAAAAGGACATACTGAAAAAATGAAAGAAAACTGGGACGACGCACTCGCAGCCGTTCTGCATCACGAAGGGTCTTTTGTTAACCACCCGTCCGACCCCGGTGGCATGACTAACCTCGGCTGCACCAAAACCGTCTGGGAAGAATTCTGCGGTCATCCTGTGACCGAGCAGGACATGCGAGCGCTGCAGCCAAGCGATGTTGCGCCGTTGTATCGCACGCGGTACTGGGACAAGGTCAAGGGTGACCAGCTTCCGGCTGGCGTCGATTACGTCGTGTTCGATGCTGCAATCAACTCAGGTCCTGGCCGTGCCGCCAAATGGCTGCAGGAGTGTGTCGGCGCGACACCGGACGGCGCGATCGGACCCGGTACCTTGGCCGCGGTTGCCGCCATGCCAGCCGCCGACATTGTCGCTCGGTACAAAGAGATCCGGCTTAACTTCCTGCGCGAACTCAAAACCTGGGACACGTTTGGTCGCGGCTGGGAACGGCGCGTAAACGAGGTGACCGAGGCTGCGGAGCGCATGGTCGGCTGATGGACGACGCCGACATCGCTAATGACCGAGCGTTATGGGAGATGGAGCGCAGGCTTCAAGAACTGCGCAGCAAACCTCGGTTGATTGCGCCGGAGATGTGCGTCGATTGTGACGAGCCCAACGCACCTGCACGGCGTGCGCTGGGCTTGCCACGTTGCATAGACTGTCAGAGGTTCTTGGAAGTCCGCTCGCGTTCCCACGCAAGTAACTCAGCCAGCGGATAAAGCACTCTGCCGCCAAGCTTGAGGTACTGAGGCCCGGTGCCCTGATACCGCCAATTGGCCAGCGTCTGCAGCGAGATGCGCCCCTGATACCTGTCGCGCACCTGCTGCGGCGTCAGGTAGTCCATCAAAACACCCCTTCGTTGAGCGATGCCACCGCATCCGGCACCTGGTTGGCACCGCCGCGCAGGGTGTCGTACTCGGCCGCTGCAGCCTTCAGTTGCTCAAGGAACGGACGGCCCAGCGTCTGGCGTACTCGGCCAGGTGTCGCTTGCCAAGCAGCTTGGAGCGCCTGCAGGCCCTTCTCGGTTGCGTTCTGCAGCATGCCGCGATGGTGCTCGGTTTCTTGATCAACCGGAGCCGCGCCATCGACCCATTGACGCAACGCAAGGCCGTCGGCGGCGGTGATGTAGCCTGAGCCACGCCCGAGCACTGCCTGCAGCTCTGCTGGGCACTTGAGAACGTCCTGGCGGCGACCCTGATCGTGCATCATCAGTGACACAGTAGACTCGAACGAGAAGTTCTTCTCCTGGATCGGCTGGATGCCCAGCGGGCGCGGGTTCTTCGGGTCGGAGAAATCTACCTTTTCCCGAGCGCGGGTGCAGGCGATGATGTGAGCGGGCGACTGCAGCATATGAGTCATGAACCGCTTGTGCTCCGCCTTAGCTTTTTTCCAGTCAGGAAACCGGGTCTGATTGGCGATCCATTCGACACCGCCTTCGGATTCGTACTCATGCGTCACTGAATCGATGACAATAACCTCAGCGCCGGCCTGGCATGCCGCGTCGATCGCCTCGATGTAGCGGGCCGGGGAAAACGGCGCATAGAAGTCGAGAATGTTGAACGGCTCGGGCAGCGCGTTCGCGTACAGGCTGCCGCGGCGATTCTCGCTGTCAATCAGGACTATCTTGTCGGCCTGTTGCCCAGCAAGGCCGTAGGCCAGCTGCAGCGCCGAATAAGTCTTGCCAGATCCAGACACGCCGGACAATTGGATCAGCAGCCGCGCACCCTGGCGCTCTGCTTTGCGGATGATGAAGCTCATGCCTGCCCCTCAGCGGCACGCTCAGCCGCTGTAATCGCCCAGCTGGGCACACCCAGAGCCCGCACCTCGGCGGGGTAACCTGGCCATGTGTCTGTTGCAATGCAATTGGCCAACAACTGCAGCAGCTTGCGGTACTCGCGCCGCCCCATCTCGAGCATCAACTCATCGGCGTAATAAAAGGCGCAAGCAAATGGCGCGGTCTTCTCAAACGCTGCGAAGATGAACGCATCTGGCTTGATACCGGTCGCCTGCTCAATGCCGTCGATGTACCAAGCGGCTTGCATCCAATAGCGAAAGTTCCACGCCGACTTCTGGAACCCTGCAGGACTCGCATCGTCCGTAGATTTAAGATCCACCAGCAGCGGCAGGTTCATCAGATCTGGCCGAGCGCGGCACAACAACCCGGTCTCGCGGTCATTCCAATACACCGAGCGCTCGACCTGACCGGTTGCGAACACCTTGCGTGCCATCGGATGCTCGCGCACCTGCTGGGCAATGCGGCCGCACAGCATTGCGTCGTCGTATGAGATCAACGCGCCGCCGATCGCATCGGCTTGCTCGACTGCCTGCTGCCAGACGGCCTTGCCTTCCTTAGTTCGGCGGTCAACGTCTGGCGCAATGATGTACTGCTTGTCGAACAGATCTGGCTCAAGCACCGCAGTGTGGATTGCAGTGCCCAGCTTCATGGCCGGTGTCGGCTCGGTCGGCTCACGGT
>JBEDGK010000228.1:0-6292 GCA_041174665.1 Pseudomonadota bacterium | reverse complement strand
AGCGACACCTCGGATTCAGGCAGCGCGCGCAGGATGTCGAGCAGCTTGCGCGCTGCGACCGTGGTCGCACCAGACTCCGAACCCGAGCCTATCGCCGCATGCGTGCTGATCTGTACCTCGGTATCCGTCGAAAGCAGGGAGATAGTCTCGCCATTCTTGCGGATGAGGATATTGGCGAGGATCGGCAGCATGTGCCGACGCTCGACAATACCGCTCACGATCTGCAGCGGTCGCAGCAGCGAATCCCTGTGGGTCTTTACCAGTTGCATCGTGGGGTCCTTTCGCAAATCGCTTTATGGATGGAAGCTCTTGTGTTTTGCATCATCATGTTGACCTTGTCGTTATCTATTCCAAAGGGAACGGCGCTTGTCAGCCCTTCAATGTCTGCTCCAGCACGTGCAGCTCGTGATTGCACTCCGGATTTTTGCTGCGTTCTGCGGCGATCTTGCGCACTGCGTGCAATACCGTCGTGTGGTCTCTCCCGCCGAACAGCTCACCGATTTCGGGCAAGCTTTTCTGCGTCAGCTCCTTGGCTAGATACATCGCGATCTGGCGCGGGCGCGCGATATTCGCTGGCCGCTTCTTCGAATACATGTCGGCGACCTTCATGTTGAAAAAATCCGCGACGGTCTTCTGGATGTTCTCTACCGAGATCTGGCGATTCTGCACTGACAGCAGGTCCTTTAGCGCATCCTTGACCACGTCAATCGTGATCTCTTTGCCGTGGAAACGCGAGTACGCAAGCAGCTTTCGCAGCGCCCCCTCCAGCTCGCGCACGTTTGATCGCAAGTGCTTGGCGACGAAGAATGCGACATCGTCATTCAGGGCCGCGCCTTCCTGCGTCGCTTTTTTCAATAGAATCGCGACGCGCATTTCCAGCTCGGGGGGCTCCACCGCGACCGTCAGCCCGGAGTCAAAACGCGAGATCAATCGGTCATCCATTCCCGTAATCTCTTTGGGGTAGGTATCGCTGGTGATGATGATCTGCTTCTTCGCGGCGATCAGGGCCTCGAACGCATAAAAGAACTCTTCCTGTGTGCGGCTCTTCCCGCCAAAAAACTGAATATCGTCAATCAGCAGCAAATCCAGCGAGTGGTAGTAGCGCTTGAAATCATCGAATCCTTTGCGCTGGTAGGCGGTCACCACATCGCGCACATACTGCTCTGCATGGATGTACCGTATCTTCACTGCAGGATTGTCTGCCAGCACCTGGTTGCCGATTGCGTGAATCAGATGCGTCTTGCCCAGTCCCACGCCGCCGTACAGAAACAGCGGGTTGTACGAGCTACCCGGATTGCTGGCGACCTGGATCGCGGCCGCCCGGGCCAGCTGATTGGCTTTGCCGGTCACGAAGCTGTCGAAGGTCAGCGCCTGGTTGATGCGGCTCTGATCGCGCCGGAAGTGGCTCTCGTCGGCTGGCTCGGTGCGCTCGATCGTGGGTTCCTGACCGGATGCCGAGACAGGCCGCGGCAAAGCTGCTGCTTTTTTAAGCGCCCCGTTGCGCGGGTCAAGCACGAACTGCACGTCCACTGGCGACTGCCAGAATTCAGCCGCCAACCGGGTAATCCGATCCGCGAACTGGGTCTTGACCCAGTCCAGCTTGAACCGATTCGGCGCAGCGATCCGAAGACGGCCGTCCTCGAAATCGAGCGGCGCCAGAGGCTTGATCCAGGCGCTGTATTGTTGAGGAGTCAGCTCCTGTTGCAGCCGCGTGGCGCAGGTCTGCCAGAATTCTTCCATTCGTTGAACCAGTTGGGGGAGCAGCGGCGGGAAGCGCACTCCGGATTTATTCGTTGGTTGTATGGCCGAAGCGCGAAGGCTTGCCGCGACGATCCTATTTTACTCCTGAAGGGCAAAGTTATCCACAGGCGGACATCGACATCGAGGTCGGGTGTAAGCGCGCAAATAACGAATGGATTACGTTTTTAATAATCCCCTTGAAAGTCGCCCCGAAAACCCTGCAAATGGTCCGCGCCCCCGGGCTTCTCTCGCCCATATCCCGAGAAAATCCCCCGTAAGTGATTGACAGATATACAGAAAATGCTGTCTAATTCCGGGTTCTCTGCGCTGCGCGCTGCGAGATGAACTACATTAGCGCCGCAACTCAAGATGTACGCCGGGTACGCCCCGGTTTTTTGCTGAGCTTTTTTCGATTAGCGAGACCCAACATGAAACGTACCTATCAACCTTCCGTCGTTCGCCGCAAGCGCACACATGGTTTTCGCGCACGCATGGCTACCCGCGGCGGCCGCGCTGTTCTGAACGCTCGCCGCGCAAAGGGCCGCAAGCGTCTTGCCGTCTAAGACTTGCTGAGCCACCTTGCCTGAAAGCTTGTCCGGCCAGCGCCCGGAGGACTACGGCAGGCACCGACGTATCGTAAAAACGGATGAGTTTTCATCCGTTTTTCGTTTGCGACCTGCGTTCCGCACCGAGCACTTCGCCCTGTACCAGCGACCGAATACGCTGGATCATCCGCGACTTGGGATTGTGGTGGCAAAACGGCTGGCACAACGCGCAGTCACCCGCAATATGATCAAGCGAATGGCGAGAGAAGCTTTTCGACTAGCGCTGCTGCCGAATGTCGATTGCATTATCCGGTTGACTGCTCAGGTTGTCGCACGCGGGCAAACAGCATCTTCTTCTGCTGGCAAGCGCGCTCTGGCGTCTGAACTAAAAATGCTGCTGGACAAAGTACGTCCATCCGATCTCACGACTTCCCGATGAAATCACTACTGCTGGTCATGCTCCGCGTTTACAAGCTGGGAATCAGCCCGCTGCTCGGGCAGCATTGCCGCTTTTATCCAAGCTGCTCTGAATATGCGCAGCAGGCAATCACTGCCCATGGCGCGCTGCGCGGCAGCCTCCTTGCTGGAAAGCGTCTGTGCAAATGTCACCCCTGGCACCCCGGCGGCGTCGATCTGGTACCACCCCATTCCTCATCCTGTGAACATCGCTCGGAATCACCCGCGCAGGTTCGCCTTTACGAACAAAAGCTCTGACTCACACCTTCCATGGATATCAAACGTACCGTTCTGCTGGTGATCTTCTCGCTGTCCTTGCTGATGCTGTGGGATAACTGGAATCTGTACAACGGCGGGCCCTCGATGTTCGCCCCCGAGCCAGCCCCGGCGAGCACACAAGCCCCAAAAAACACGCAGACGGATGCGTCGGTGCCCCAGGCCAGTGCGACCGCCGCGACAACAGCCAGCAATAATGATGTGCCGGGCGATAGCGCAGCGGCCACGCAAGGCGAGCGCATCACGATCACGACCGATCTTCTCAAGGCCGAGATCAGCACGGCAGGAGGCGAACTGACCCGCATCGAGCTGCTCAAGCACAAGGATGGCACCGATCAAAGCAAGAATATCGTGCTACTTGAATCCGGCGCCGGCAGAACCTATGTCGGTCAAAGCGGACTCATCGGCGGCAATTTCCCCAATCATCGTTCGATGTTCACTGCGCGCGCCGGCGTGCGCACACTGAATGCCGGCGACTCCGTGCAACTGGTGCTGGATGCCGAGCAGGAAGGCGTCAAGCTGACCAAGACTTACACCTTCAAGCGCGGCGAGTATGAGATCGGCCTGTCGCACCAGGTGACCAATGGCAGCGCCTCGCCAATTATGCCGTCGGTCTACACGCAACTGGTGCGCGACGCGAGCAAGCTCGATGGCGACTCGCATTTCTACAGCACCTTCACCGGCCCGGCCATTTACACTGATGCGGAAAAATTCCGCAAAGTCTCGTTTGAAGATATCGACAAAGGCAAGAATCCCGCTGCCACGCAGACACCCGATGGCTGGGTCGCGATGGTGCAGCATTACTTTGTGTCTGCGTACCAGCCGCTCGATAAAACCCCGCATGAACTATTCACGCGCAAGATTGGCAACGGCCTGTATGCGGTCGGTGCTATAAGCAAGATGAACAGCATCGATCCCGGCGCATCTGCCAAACTGGAAGGCAAACTGTACACTGGACCTCAAGAGTCGGAAAAACTCGAATTGTTTGCACCCGACTTCGACCTCGTAAAAGACTACGGCTGGCTGACCATTATTGCAAAGCCCATCTTCTGGCTGATGATGCAGATCCAGAAGCTGCTCAGTAACTGGGGCTGGACCATCATCGTACTCACCATCCTCATCAAGCTCGCGTTCTTTCCGCTGTCGGCTGCCAGCTATCGCAGCATGGCCAAGATGAAGCTGGTAACGCCGAAGATGACGGCCATCCGCGAGCGCTACAAAAGCGACCCGCAGCAGATGAACGCCGCCATGATGGAGCTGTACAAGACCGAGAAAATCAATCCGCTCGGCGGCTGTTTGCCGATCCTCGTACAGATTCCGGTCTTCATCGCGCTCTACTGGGTGCTGCTCGCCAGCGTCGAGATGCGCCACGCGCCATGGCTGGGCTGGATTCAGGATCTGGCAGCGCCAGACCCTTGGTATATCTTGCCGGTCGTGATGGCGGTCTCGATGTTTGTTCAGACCAAACTCAATCCCACACCGCCCGACCCGATACAAGCCAAGGTGATGATGTTCATGCCGATCGCTTTCTCGGTGATGTTCTTTTTCTTCCCTGCCGGGCTCGTGCTGTACTGGGTGGTGAACAACCTGCTGTCGATTGCGCAGCAATGGGTCATCACCAAGCAGTCGACGGAAGGCAAAGCGTAAAAGACCCCAAGCACCGGAGCCTGCCTACGCTGCACGCAAAAAAGTCCGTCGCCACTGGCCTCGGACTTTTTTTATTGCGGCTAAAATCTCAGCATGCTTGCTGATACCTCACCCATCGCAGCGATTGCCACCGCGCCCGGCCGAGGCGGCATCGGTGTTGTCCGGCTTTCGGGCAAGGGACTGATGTCGGTCGCACGCGCTGTCTGCCGGCTTGGCAATACACAATCGCTGCAGCCCCGGCATGCAACTTATCTGGACTTCATCGATGCCGACGGCGGCGTGATCGATTCCGGGCTGGCGATCTGGTTTCCCGCACCGCATTCCTACACCGGAGAAGACGTGCTGGAGCTGCAGGGGCATGGCGGCCCGGTAGTGATGCACATGCTACTGAATCGATGTCTCGAAGCCGGTCAGTCCATCAGCCTGCGGCTGGCCAATCCCGGTGAATTCACTTACCGCGCCTTCCAGAATGACAAAATGGATCTTGCACAGGCCGAGGCCGTGTCCGATCTGATCGAAGCCTCCACCGAGGCAGCCGCAAAACTGGCCACGCAATCGCTGTCGGGTGCGTTTTCGCAAATCATTCATCAACTCGTCGAGCAGCTGATCCAGCTGCGCACGCTGGTCGAGGCCACGCTAGACTTCCCGGAAGAAGAAATCGAATTTCTCGAACAATCCGATGCGCGCGGCAAACTGCACACCCTCCGCGAGACCCTCGATAACGTGATCGCCCAAGCGGCACAGGGCGCGCTGCTGCGCGATGGCCTGAAAGTCGTGCTCGCAGGCCAGCCCAATGTCGGCAAAAGCTCATTGCTGAACGCGTTGGCCGGGTCGGATGTCGCGATCGTGACACCGATCGCTGGCACCACGCGCGACAAGATCACCGAAACCATTCAGGTCGAAGGCATACCGATCAACATCATTGATACGGCCGGCATACGGAATGATGCTGAGGCCGATGGCGAGGTCGAGCGCATCGGCATCTCACGCACTTGGGCTGCTGTCGAACAGGCTGATGTCGTGCTACATATCCTCGATGCCAGCCGGGGACCGACACGCGCCGATGAAGACATCCTCAACCGCCTGCCAACGCACGTGCCCCTGCTGCGCATCTGGAACAAGATCGATTTGTCAGGGCACAAGCCCTCCATCGATGTCGAGACCGATGTAACACATATTTATTTGTCGGCATCGGAAAAACTCGGCATGGATTTATTGCGCAAAGCGCTGCTGCGCATCGCGGGATGGCAGCAGACAGGCGAATCCATTTATCTGGCGCGCGAACGTCATCTGCTGGCGCTGAAAGCGGCGCAAGCGCACTTGCAAACCGCCGCAGACCTCGCGAATCAGCGCGACAGCGCGCTGGATCTGTTCGCCGAAGAACTCCGACTAGCGCAGGAAAGGCTGGGCAGCATCACCGGTGCTTTTACCTCCGACGATCTGCTCGGCGTGATTTTCAGTCGCTTCTGCATCGGCAAATAAGCTCTGTGATGTCGGACATCATCATGACTGAACAGCGAAACACAGGCTAAATAAACTGGGGCGTGTATCAAATATCATCCGGCAGGCACACCGCGCGCGTACTGAATATTTCCGGGGAAAATAATCATGTCAGCGCACTCTTAAAC